>NZ_JAFFPK010000050.1 GCF_017590215.1 Clostridium sp. CCUG 7971 | reverse complement strand
GAATCGTCTCCACCATTGAAATCCACGAAAAGAACTGATTAGAAATCAGTTCTTTTTGCTTTTTACATTAAATTAAAAAGTTAGAAGGATTAGAACTTAACAAAATCTTTATACTAATAAATGTATAATAGGTAGTAGAACTAATAAAGGAGGAAAGAATATGAGAATATTAGTTGTAGAAGATGAAATAGACCTATTAGAAGCTATAGCAGAAGGATTAAGAATAGATGGATATGCAGTTGATACAAGTGAAGATGGAGAAGAAGGATTACAGCTAGCTATTGTAAATGATTATGATCTTGTAATTCTTGATTTAAATCTACCAAATATAGATGGATTAGATATTTTAAAAAATATAAGACAAAATGACAAATTAACAAAGATATTAATACTAACAGCTCGTTCAAGTATAGAAGATAGGGTAAAGGGACTTGATCTAGGAGCAAATGATTACTTAATTAAACCATTTCATTTCGATGAATTAGAAGCAAGAATAAGATGTTTACTTAGAAGAAAGTTTATACAAGAAGATAATGAACTTGAATACAATAACTTAAAAGTAAATACAAAATCAAGAAAAGCTTATATAGATAATGAAGAAATAAAATTAACTAAAAAAGAATTTGCAATACTAGAGTACTTAATGAAAAATATAAACAAAGCTATAAGCCAAGAAGAGCTTTTAGAACATATATGGGATAATAGCGTTGATATGTTTAGCAATGTTGTTAGAGTTCATATAAATTCTTTAAGAAAAAAATTAAAGGTTAAATTAGATGAAGAAATAATCAAAAATGTTGTTGGAGTAGGCTACATAATTGAAAAATCTAAGGGTGAATTTTAATGAAGTTAAATCTATCTCTTAGACTTAAAGTAACCTTTATAAACACTATGGTACTTATAATTTGTAGTGTAATATTAACAATAACTACTTCATTTTCAGTATCAAGATCTATTGATAAAATAGGGATGACTTCATCAGCTGTATCAAAACCAATTATACAGCAAACTGTTCCTAAGAAGGTATATAATAACAATACTATAGAAAATAATAAAATTACACAAGCGCAAACTATAACTCAAGCAGCTCAAATGGAAAAAGATAAACTAGCAGCTACAAGTATAATTTCTATGTTAGCTGTAATAGTTTTAGGATGTATAATAACTTACTTAACAACAGGAAAATCTTTAGAAAGTGTTAAAAAGTTAAATGATGAAATAAAAGATATTAGTGAACATAATTTATCTAAAAAAATAAATGAAGAAGGTGCAGAAGATGAAATAAAAGAGTTAACTAAATCTTTTAATAATATGTTAGTTAGAATAGATGATGCATTTGAAACTCAAAAACAATTTTCGTTGAATGTAGCACATGAACTTAGAACACCGCTATCAGTTATACAAATGAAAATAGATGTATTTAAAAAAAGAAAAGAGCAAACAACAGAAGATTATAAAAAACTAATAGGTGTAATAGAAAAAAATAATAATAGATTATCAAAAGTAGTGGAAGAATTATTGAGTATTTGCAATAGAGATAATATAGAACGTAAGGATCAGATAAACTTTGATAAAATTATTAAATCTATTATTGTTGAACTTAGAGAAGTTGCATCAGAAAAAAATATAAATATAGATATTGATGAAAACATGAATGTTAATGCTGCTAAAGCTTTTTATGGAAATGAACAACTTTTATATAGAGCAATTTATAACTTAATAGAAAATAGCATTAAATATAATATTGAAAATGGATATGTAAATATTTATTTAAATGAAGAAAATGACTTTATAAGTATAGTTATTACAAATAGTGGAATAGGAATAGAAAAAGAAGACTATGAGAATATATTTAAACCTTTTTACAGAGTAGACAAGTCTAGATCTAGAAAAATAGGTGGTTCAGGTCTTGGACTTTCAATTGTAAAAACTATAATAGATCATCATAATGGAAATATCAGAGTTGAAAGTGATAATAGTGGAAGTAAATTTACTATAAAAATTCGATACAATTAGTATTTCTTAACAGAAACTTTATATTCCTTTGGTTATTATTAAGTTGAATATAATACTTGTAATAAAAACGAAAGGAATATAACTATGAAAAAAACACTATTATTAGGAACTATATTATGTATAAGTTTAAGTGTGACAGCTTGTAGTCAACTAGACAAAGAACAAAGTAAAGAAGAGCCTAAAGTTAATCAAGAAGAACAAGTTGAAGGTACTCCACTTACAGATGAAGAAATGAAAGAAATTAGTGAAAATGTAGAAAATGCTTTACGTGAAAATGTAAAATATAAATTTGGGAAAGTTTTAAGTATTGAAGGTACTACAATAGAAGTAAGTATTATTGAGACACCAAAATGGTATGAGGATAAGGGATATAATGATAATTTAGATATCGATACTTCTAAATTAAAAGAAACTGGAGAAAGTATTAGTATTGATTTAATCGGTATAAATTCAAATATACTACCAGAGGAAATAAATGAAGTAAAATATGTAAGAATAGGTATTTATGAGTCTGATAAAGATGACAATGTAGGTTTTGAGCAAGGTCAGGTAACTAGTGTGGATAGAATTAACTAAAAAATTTAAAATAGATATCTCAAAAATAAGAATATGGAGGAAAAGAAACTACATATTAAATAATTGATAAATATCAACAAAAAAGCTATGAATTACAGGTATTTAACTCTGTTTTCATAGCTTTTCATACTTGGATTAAGAATATAATTTAAATTATTCGTGAAATTCTATTTTGATATAGTTCTAAATTTTTTATTATAAATAAAATTCTTAACAGAAACTTTATACTCTGTTTAGTATATTTAACTCATAAGAAGCATCAGAATAAATGGAGGGATTATATGTTAGCAAAAAAGAAATTAATAGCACTGATAGTGGGTGTTTGTGTAGTAGGTGGAGCTATAGTATTAATGGTTAAACCTAAAAATGAAGAACCTGTAAAAAAAGATAAAGAACACACAGTAGTAGTTGATGATATAAGAGTTTCAATAGAAGGAGGGGGAGAAGCTAAGTTAGAGGGAGTTGATCATAAATTTGAAACTAATGGATCCATTGAAAAAATTTATGTAAATAAAGGTGATAAAGTAAAAAAAGGAACTACCTTAGCAAAACTATCAGATGAAGATATTAATTTACAAATAGAAGAATCAAAAATAGAACAAAATATTAAATCAGAAACATTGAACCAATTAAAAAATCAGAAGAAAAATTTACCTGAAGATCTATCCCTAGATTCACAGATAAAATTAGCTCAAGGTGAATTAGATAAAATAAACCAAAAAATTAAGAAACTAAAATCAGATTTAAATAAATTATATATATATGCTAAAAATAATGGAATTGTTTTAGATATAAAAGGTGAATTAGGAGCAAGTGTAACACCATCAAATCCTGTTGTAGTTATAGGAAAGGAAGAAAAAATATATCTAGATGTTTTATTATCACAAACCGATATTATAGGAGTAAAAGAAAATCAAGAAGTTAAAGTAACTTTTGAGACTTACCCAGACATTGAAGTTAATGGAATTGTAAAAGAAAAAAGTTATATAAGTTCAGCTCAAGGAGAAGATGTTAACTATAAAGTTATAGCAGAATTAGATACTAAAGAATTAGAGATATATCAAGGAATGACAGCAGAAATTGAATTTTTAATAAAAAATAAGGAAAATGTAATACAAGTACCAAATAAAGCTATAACGATGAAAGACAATAAGCAAATAGTTAAAGTAAAAGAAAATGATAAAATAAAAGAAGTAGAAGTGAAAACAGGTTTTTCTGATGGTAAGGTTACAGAAATATTAGAGGGACTACAAGAAGGTCAAGTTGTAATAGAAGAAAGGCAGGTGGGAGGTTTTGAAGGTTCAAGAGCTAATTAATATTACATTTATAAACTTAATAGAAAATAAACTTAAGGTTATTCTTACCTCGCTTGGAATTATAGTAGGAACAGCAACTATTATAATGGTAATTGCAATCGGAAAAGGTGGAGAAGAAGATGTAAAGAAACAGTTTGAAGGATTGAGTGCAGGAAGCATTTATATAAATCTTAACTTTGAAAATCCAGATTTAGACATAAAGGAGGTTGTTCCTTTAGATGAAGAAAAAATGCAATCGATAATGGACGATTCCAACAACATAAGTAAGGTGACTTTAAGTGTACAAGGTTTTACTAGTATAAAAGTTAGAGGTAAAGAGGGGTTTGAATCAGTAGTAGGAATTACCAATGAATTTAATGATATAAATAATCTTAATATACAATTTGGAGAGAGCTTAAATGAATATCATCAAGAAGGAAAGGATAAAGTTTGTGTATTAGGAGAGAGCTTAGCACAACAGTATTTTATTGATGCAGAAAGTGCTATAGGAGAAACTATAAAAATAAATGAAAAAACATATAAAATAATAGGTATTTTAGATAGAAAAGGTGATGGAACACAAGGATTAAGCCCAGACAAAAGTATTTTTATACCATACTCAAGTGCATACAAATATGTATATGATGAAAAAAATTATATACCTCAAGGAACTGCATTAGTTGATGATATAAATAAGGTCGAAAATGGAATTAGAGATGTTCAAAGTTCTCTAGACTATATATTTGATGAAGAAGCAGTTAATTTTAACGTTGAAGACGCAGGAAGTAAAATAGAAGCAGCTTTAGCTTCAGCAAAGACTATGAATGTATTATTAATGTCTGTGGCAACTATTGTTTTTATAGTTGGAGGGATAGGTATAATGAATGTATTATTTGTAGCAGTAAATGAAAGAACTAAAGAAATAGGTATACTAAAGGCTTTAGGAAGCTCGGGTAAAGATATATTAATTCAATTCTTACTTGAGTCTGTGATAATAAGTAGTTTCGGAGGTATATGTGGGATAATATTAAGTTATTTATTAATGCCACTTACAAAGTACTTAGGAGTTCCAGTTTTATTTACAATAGATGGCCAAGTAATAGCATTGTCATTTGCAATTATAACGGGTACAGTATTTGGAATATATCCAGCATACAAAGCATCAAAGCTAAAACCTGTAGAGGCTTTAAGTTACGAATAAATTAAATAAAAAAATAAAAGGAGAAATTATTATGAAAAAACCATTATTATTAGGATTAGTTATATCTTTAGTATTAGGAGTTACAGCTTGTAGTTCAGGAAGTGAAGAAAAGAAAGAATCTACAAAAGAAAATCCTCAAAATGAGCAAGTATTAGAAAATAAATCTAATAAGGAAGAAAAATTTATCTATGGGAAAGTAAAAAGTATAGTTGGAAATGAAATAGAATTTGAATTAGCTAAAAATCCAGAAAAAGACATACAAGGAATAGAAAAAGAAGAAATAGAAAAAGAAGAAATAAAAGGTGAGTCACAACCTGCAGCTAGTGTAGCTCCAGCAATGAATAAAGAAGATGGACAGAAGGTAAATGTAGGAGATATAGAAAAAAACGAACCTTTAGTTGAATTAGAATTTACAGGAGACTTAAAAACTATAACTATACCAACAGGTGTAAATATAAAGATATTATCAGCTAGAAGTGGAGAAGGAATAGCTGCTATAAAAGAAGGTACATACTTAAAGTTATCAGTAGATGATAATAAATCAGAAAAGCCTACTGTATTATCAGTAGATGTAATATCATAGGAAGTAGATTATGAATTATATTATAGATATATCAAATATAAATAAGTCATATAGCTTAGGAGAAGAAAAACTACATGTATTAAAAGATGTTAGTTTTAAAGTTACAAAAGGAGAATTTATATCAATACTAGGGCCTTCTGGGTCAGGTAAGTCAACACTTATGAACATTATAGGATGTATGGATAACTTAGATGATGGAAGTTATAATTTAGATGGTAAGGATATTGCTGGTTTAGGTGATGAGGCTTTAGCTTTAGTTAGAAATGAAAAGATAGGTTTTATATTTCAAAAGTATCATTTAATACCAAAATATAGCGTTATTCAAAATGTAATGATACCACTTTTAATAAGGGGTGTAGATAGACAAATTGCTAGAGAAAAAGCTACTGAAAAATTAAGACTTGTAGGATTAGAGGATAGGTTAAAGCATAAGCCAAATGAACTTTCAGGTGGTCAGCAACAAAGGGTTGCCATAGCTAGAGCATTAGTTTCAAATCCAGCTATACTTTTAGCAGATGAACCAACTGGAGCATTAGACTCACAAACTGGTAAAGAGGTTTTAGCTTTATTTAAGGAGTTAAAAGATCAAGGAAATACTATTATAATGATCACACATGATAAAAGCGTTGCAAATTATGGAGATAGAATTATAAGTATTATTGATGGGAATATAAGGATATAAAAGATAATAGCAATCAAGGACTTTGTTTTTTATATCCTCTAGGTGGGAAATTAATGTCGAAAAAACACGGGTATAATTTTGGTGATTCATCTATACCATTGAAGTATATGAAAAAGGTACTGGAATAAGTATATGCTAATACTTTTTGTTATAAATTATAATTAGATTATATTTTTATTAGTCGTCTTTTACTTTGAAATATCAATTCCAAATATATTTATTCTAGCTTAATAAAATTTGTATCAGCTAGTTTTGAGTATAATGGTATCAAATAAAGAAAAAATCTCATAGGATATTATAAAAAGTAAATTTAGAGGTGAAGTATGGGAAAATATAAAAGACAACAACAAAATTCGGAAAAATACACCTTAGCTAATACTAACTTAAGGGAAGAAAAATCTACTTCTTCAAATATAATCACTGTAATACCTATAGGGTCTAAGGTTCAAGTTATTGACGCTGAAGAAGATTGGTATGAAGTATCATATAATGGACAAAAAGGGTACGTATATAGTGATTACTTATCTAAAACAAAATATACATGGACAGATGTTACTTTAAGGTCTTATCCATCTGCTGAGTCAAATCCGGTAACTACAATTCCTCCAAAATCTATAGTACAAGTGTTATATGTAAATGGAGACTGGAGTAATGTTATGTATGATAATCAAGAAGGATATATATTTAGCTATTTTCTTTCTGATGATGGAAATCCACCGGAAGGATATGATTTTAAATACTTTTATACGGATATGACAAAGTTTGTAAACGACAATCAAATTAAAAGTCCAACTATAAATTTGATTACAACAGATTTAGAAAATAAGCTTACTTATGTATTTGAAAAAAATAATGATGGCTCATGGAATTTACTTCACAAGTGGTCATGTACAATAGGTAAACCTAGTACACCAACTATTAAGGGTACTTTTTATGTTAGTGGTAGAAAGCCTTACTTTGGTTCTGATACTTATAGAGTAAAATACGCTACTAGAATTAGAGGTGGCTATTACTATCATTCAATTTTATTTAACTCAGAGGGAACTGAAATAATAGATGATAGATTGGGGATGGCTTTGAGTCATGGATGTGTTCGATTAGCTGTAGATAATGCACAGTGGATTTATGATAATGTATTAGATAAAACTACTATAATTATAAATTGATTTAAAATGATAATAGCTATATTTAGTATGAAGAGAAGCTTAGCCTCTATGAGATTTTACTAAATATAGCTATTTTATATTTAAATTATGATTTTCCTACTTCATTTTGTCTTGCAAAGAAAAATAAATACTGCTGAATAAAACTTGATAAATCACCGAATTTATCGATTGCAAATAATCTGATTTTTTTTGATGAATTGTTTTCGTTGTTAAAGTATATATCTTCCATTATTCTTTTTATCCATATATCAACGGCAAATACATCGTACTTTTTCATTGATAGCATGGCGACACAATCTGCGACCTTTTCGCCAACACCACTTAGTTTTCTTAAACTTTCTAGACATGATTTAGTATCTAGTTTATTTAGGTTATATAAATCAATATAATTGTTACAAATAACTATTGACGTAGACTTTATATACTTATCTCTAAATCCAACCTTACATTCTCTAAGTTCATCTAATGAAAGAGAAGATAACTTTTCAGGGGTAGGAAATGAGTAGTATTTTTCTCCTTCGTATTCGCCTATATAATCTCCATAACGAGAACATAGGTTATCAACTATCTTCTCAAGCATTTGTATAGAGTTATTAGCAGATAGTATAAGCGTAATTAAAGTCTCCCATTCATCTTGATTAAGAATTCTAAGGCCTGATCCAAAATCTATAATATGAGATAAGTTAGGAGATATGTTTAAAATTTCTTCTTTTATTAGCGAATAATTAATATCAAGTCCAAAATAATGAACCCAAAAGTTTTTAACATCTTCTAAATTAGTATTTTTTAAATAAAGAGTATCATCTATTTGAGAAACATTTATAATTTTATTTTTCACTACACAAGTATAGGAGTTGTCCTTTTGTTTTTTCCATCTAACACTTTGACCACTGGAAAAGATATGATGTATATCAAAATCTTTAATATTTTCGATTACAATATCACTTGAATTTTCGTAAATCCTCATATGAATCACCTCCTAAATAGTTAGTTAAATATAGCTATATAAATATAACACAAGCTAGTTAAGATTTAAAGTATAGAAAAAATGAATAAAAAAGAGAGTATTAATGAGAAAGATTATTCAAAAAACATATCGATATAATAGTCAATATGTTTTTTTATTTTATGTTAAAATAGGAATAGTAAATATATGAGTTAATGTAAATAGGAGGGAATATATGCAAATTTTAATTATAGAAGATGATATTGAATTAAGAGAAGAATTAAAAATTTTGTTAGAGGATAATGGATATAGTGCTATAATACTACATTCATTTGAAAATGTAAAAAAGGATATACTTAATATAAATCCAGATCTAGTACTTCTTGATATTAAAATACCATACATTAATGGACAACAAATACTAAAAGCAGTTCGAAAAGAATCAGATATACCAATTATTATGCTAACAAGTAAAAATACTGAAGTAGATGAAGTTCTTAGTATGAGTTATGGAGCAGATGATTACATAACAAAGCCTTATAGTCCTATATTATTATTACTTCGAATAGAGGCATTATTAAAAAGAATAAATAAAAATAACAAAAATCTTACCTACAGACATGTAAAGATTAATCTGTTAAAAAGTACTATAGAATCAAAGGAACAAGAATTATTACTATCTAAAAATGAAATAACAATATTTTATTTCTTACTTATGAATAAGGGAGAAATTGTTACTAGAGATGAAATGATGAATTATTTATGGGGAAATGACAGGTTTATAGATGATAATACTCTTACAGTTAATATAAATAGATTAAGAAAAAAGCTAGAAGAAATAGAATTAAGCGGAGTAATTGAAACTAGAAGAGAACAAGGATATATACTTATATGAGATTAAAAGATTATTTAAATGATAAAATTGTACATATTTTAATGTATATAGCATTGATAACTTTTATATTATTCTTTCTATTTATGTTTAGAGTTCCAAATTCTTTAATAATATCAATAGTAATAGTAATGTTAATGTTTATAATATCAATTATTTTTTATGATTATTTTAGAAAAAGAAATTTTTATAATGATTTTATCGATAATTTAAACCAGCTAGACAAAAAATGTTTAATTACAGAAATATCTAAAAGACCTAACTTTATTGAAGGAAAGATTTTTTATGATTCTCTTTATGAAATAGATAAGTCTATGTATGAAGAAATAGAAGTATATAAAAATAACATTAATGACTTTAAGGAATATATTGAAATGTGGATTCATGAAGCAAAATTGCCAATAGCTAGTATGACTTTAATCTTACATAATAATAAGCCAGATTCAAATAAAAAAATAAAAGAACAAGTAAATAAAATTGAAAACTATGTAGAACAGGTTCTATATTTTGTTAGAAGTGAAAATTCAGAAAAGGACTATTTAATTAATCATTGCAACCTTGAGGAAATAATAAATAGTGTAATAAGGAAAAATAAAGATAGCCTACTTTTAAAACATATCTCAATAGAAATAAGTAATGTAGATAAAATTATTTTAAGTGACAGCAAATGGATAGAGTTTATTATAAATCAAATTGTCAGCAATAGTATAAAGTACTCAAAAGAAGAAAATGCAAAAATAAAGTTTAATACTAAAACCTTTGGAGATGTTATTGCTTTAGAAATAAAAGACAATGGAATAGGTATAAGTGAAAAAGATATCTCAAAAGTATTTGATAAATCATTTACAGGAGAAAATGGAAGAAAAATTGCAAATTCAACAGGTATGGGACTGTACTTATCGAAAAAGCTATGCAATAAATTAGGTCACAATATACAGATAGAATCTAATAAGGGCTGTTTTACAAAAGTATCAATTTACTTTAAATATAACAAATATTACAGTGATGTAAGATAATGTAATATAATTCGATGTTAGTTATATTTCCTTTTTTATATAATTAAATAGTAAGAGTTAGTAAAATAATTATTTAGAGATAAGAAAGGATACAAAATATGGATAGTATTTTAAAAATTGATGGAATTAGCAAGTATTATGGAAATAAATCAAATCTCACTAAGGCAATAGATAATATTTCTTTGGAAGTAGAAAAAGGAGAATTTGTTGCTATTATGGGTGCTAGTGGTTCTGGAAAAACTACGCTACTCAATACTATTTCTACTATTGATAGAGTTACAAGTGGTCATATTTTTTTAGATGGTAAGGATATAACAAAATTAAATGGAAATAAACTTAATAAATTTCGTAGAGAAGAATTAGGATTTATATTTCAAGACTTTAATTTATTAGATACATTAACTGGTTATGAAAATATAGCATTAGCGCTACAAATTCAAAATATTAAAGCAGATGAAATAAAAGAATGTATTAATGAAATTTCTACTAAACTTGATATTTTACAGGTATTAGACAAGTATCCATATCAAATGTCAGGTGGTCAAAAACAAAGAGTTGCAAGTGCTAGGGCAGTAATTACAAATCCTAAGCTAGTATTAGCAGATGAGCCAACCGGTGCACTAGATTCTAGCAGTGCGAGAAAAGTGTTAGAAATATTTCAAGTCTTAAATCAAGAATTAAAATCAACTATATTAATGGTTACACATGATGCTTTTACTGCTAGCTATTCTTCTCGTGTAGTTTTTGTAAAGGATGGAAAAATATTTAATGAATTTATGAGGGGAAATGATAGTAGAAAAGAATTCTTTGAAAGGATACTTGATATTGTTTCATTGCTAGGAGGCGATGTGAATGATGTTATTTAAACTATCTTTCAAAAACATAAAGAAAAGTTTTAGAGATTATGCTATTTACTTTTTTACCCTTATTATAGGAATTTCAATATTTTATATATTTAACTCAATAGAAAGTCAAACTGTAATGTTAAATTTATCTAAATCTACTAATAATGCAGTGGAAATGATTAATAGTGCATTGTCTGGTATAAGTGTATTTGTATCTTTTATTTTAGGATTTTTAATTATTTACGCTAATAAATTTTTGATGAAAAGAAGAAATAAAGAATTTGGTATATATATGACATTGGGTATGGGAAAAGGAAGTATATCAAAAATAATTTTATTTGAAACTATCTTAATAGGTATAATTTCTTTAATTGTAGGATTAGTTTTAGGACTAGCATTATCACAAGTAATGTCAATAGTAGTAGCAAATATGTTTGAAGCAGATATGAATAAATTTAAATTTATAGTTTCATATAGTGCTATTTTAAAAACATCTGTTTATTTTTGCATAATATATTTGATAGTAATGCTATTTAATGTTATACAGGTCAGTAGATGTAAGTTAATTGACTTGATACAAGGAATAAAGAAATCAGAGCAGGTTAAAATTAAAAATCCATATATTTGTATAGTAGTATTTATATTTGCAGTTTGTTTATTATCTTATGCTTACTACAATGTAACTGCTGGTGCAAGTAACTTAGTTGAGTTTAGTAGTGTTTTAATGCAAATGATTTATGGAGCAATAGGTACATTTTTAGTATTTTGGTCTATATCTGGATTGATTTTAAAAATAATAATGTCTATGGAGAATGTTTATTACAAAAATTTAAATAATTTTACATTAAGACAAATTAGTAGCAAAATAAATACAACAGTAGTTTCGATGTCTATAATATGCTTAATGCTATTTTTAACAATATGTATTTTTTCTAGTTCAGTTTCAATGAATACTACTCTTAAAAATAACTTAAAAGAATTAGCAAAAGTAGATATCACTATTAAAAAACTTATAAATTTAGAAAAAGCAGATAATAATGGAAATCAATATTCTAATATTCAAATAGAAAATTCAAAGCAAAGTATTAATCAAACTTTAGCTGACATGAGTTTTGATGTAGATAAAAATTTTAAGGATATAGCTAAGTTTAATACTTATTCTACTAAAGAGGTAGCGTTAAAAGATACATTGGGTAATTATTATGAAGAAGTAAGAAAAGATGATACTTACTCTTATTTTAATACACCAGAGAATATTGTAAAAATAAGTGATTATAATAAAATTGCAAATCTATACAAAAATACAAGATACACTTTAAAAGATAATGAGTATATTATTATTTGTGATTATGAAAGCATGATAGAAATGCGCAATCAAGGTTTAAAAGGTAATCCTTCTATAACCTTAAATGGAAAAACTTACAAACCTAAATACGAAGAATGTAAAGTTGGATTTATTACAATATCAGCGGAACCAAATAATATGGGTATAGTTTTAGTTCCAGATGATGCAGTAGATGAAAGTATGATTACTGAAGAAATTTTAGCTGCAAATTATACAGGAAATAGTAAAATAGATAAACAAAATATTGAAGATGAAATATTTGATATAAAGAATGACTTATATGATAAAAATTTACGCACCTATATTAATACTAAGATAGATATATATAATGATAATATAGGAACTGGTGCAATGGCAACATTTATAGGTCTTTATATAGGAATAGTTTTCTTAATATCTAGTGCAGCTATCCTTGCATTAAAGGAATTATCAGAAAGTGCGGATAATAAGGAACGATATATAACACTAAGAAGAATTGGATTAGATGAAAAAATGATTAATAAATCTTTATTTATACAAATAGGAGTATTTTTTGCTTTTCCGCTAGTGCTTGCAATTATTCATTCTATATTTGGGATACAAGTCTGTAATATGATGTTAGAAACATTTGGTAAAGCAAAAATTATTAAATCTATTATTATGACAACTATATTTTTATTTGTAATATATGGTGGATACTTTATTATTACTTATATATGTAGCAAAAATATAATAAAAGAAGAGCAATAGTTAGTTAATATAAGGACGTGATTTTATGGACAGAATAATAGGATATTTTATAATTGCTATAATTGGATTTTTAGGTGTATGTATTTTATATTCACCAGTATACTTTATTTTGAGAAAAAAGAAGATACCATTTATAAAACAGTTTAGTTGTTTATTGTTAGGATTTAGTATTTTTATTATTTTAGTAATGACAATATTTCTTGGAGGAATAGATTTTAATCCATCAAACAGATTTATAAATTTTGTTCCATTTAAGTTTTTAATTGAGACTTATGATATGGGATATAAAGCAATGATGTCACAAGTAGTTGCTAATATTATAATGTTTATACCGATTGGGTTATTATTACCTATAGTATTAAAAAAATGTAGAGAGTTTAAGTATACATGCTTATACGCATTATTATTTACTTTTTTAATAGAATTTGTACAATATTTTATAGGCAGATCTTGCGATATTGACGATATTATTATGAATTTTATTGGTAGTGTATTAGGTTATGGTATCTATAAATTATTTGATAAAATAATTAAAAATAATTAAGTTATTAAAAATAATATTTATTAGTTATGAAAAGATATTACCAAAATTATGGTGATATCTTTTTTTACATAAAGTATAAATATCATAAAATTAAAATAGAAATATATTTATTATAATCTTGAATAAATTGATTTTTTAGTATATTCAGAAAAACATTATGAAAAAGATAGAATTAAAATAAAAAATATGTTAGAATAATTTTTAAATAAATAGGCAAAATTAGGGAAATCTAATGACGCAAAGCTATAGGGGCTAAGGTTTTATACTATGCCAGCCAGTTGCCAAAGAGTAAATATTCTTTGTATTTTAAGATATTGTGGACTGCTCTTTAGTGCAGTCTTTTTTGCTCTTAGGGTAAATTTTATTATAAAATTTATTTTAAAGGGAGATGAGCCATGAATAAAAAATTTATCATGACAGGATTATTAGTAACTATGTTAGCAACAAATGTTAATATCACAACAGTTTTTGCAAGTGATAGTAAAGTAAAAAAAGATAGTGTAGAAAATTTAAAGGTTTATAGAAAGACAAGTCTAAGTCCTAATGAGGACAACAAAAAATTCAATATACCTTTTCATGCCAGTGAACCACTAGGTATAGAAGTAATGGAAAAAACTGAAGTGGATATTCTCATCAAAGGGAAAGGTGTATCAGGTAGCGCAACATTATCTTTACATGATGTAAATAACTTAAGAGAATTAAAAACTATTAAAGTAGGAGAAAAAACTACTGTAGAAGTTCCTAGAAAAGGTCAATTATTTTTAGAAGTAGGAAATATTAAATATGATGGTAATGTAGATGATGATTTCTCTGTAGATGTAGTAATCACATTAGATGGTAGTGATTATAAAATTACACCTACTTATGATATGAGAAAAGAGAAATTATCTGATAAGGTCATTGTAGATGAGGATGAATTTGAAAACGCTATTTACTCTAATGAAAATAAAGAAGATGGAGCTTTATTTATAAGTGATAATGTAAGACTTTATGTTCCTAAATCAAAATACATACCAAAGAATATAGATGCTAGTGATACACTAGATACACATGAAAGAATTATATCAACATTTAATGAAACAGCAGGATTAAAAGAAGGTAACGATAAAGAAATAAATAGACCAAGAGAAAATTTTGTATTAGTTAGCGCAAGAAATGAACAAGTTGGATATATGTCTGCTGGAGGACAGATGCTAGATACTCTTCCTAAAAATATACATGAATATTTAAAAGACCCCAAAAAATCAGATACATGGGGAATGTATCATGAGTATGGACACATATATGAACAGGGTTGGGGGTTTATAGAGTATTGGAACAATATGTTTGCAAATACACTTAGAAGATTAGACTTTGAAAAACCTCAATGGGCTTGGATTTATGGTGATACAAAAAATAATTATGATGCTGAAACCGTAGTTCCTAGCTATGAAAAGTATTTAAAGTCTGGTTCTAAGGGAAGTATACATTCTATGTACTTCTTCTTAAGTTTCATAGACAACATAGATAGTGAATTTATGGCAAAGGCTGAAACTTATTATAGAGAAAATGGATACCCATATGGCGGATGGGATTATATAGCTTATTTTATTGCAAAAGAGTATAAATTAAATGTAATTCCATATATAGAAGCAACAGGAAATAGTATAACAAGAAGACAGGTAATAGATGATGTAATAAAGAATTCAACGTCAAGCTTTATACATATGTCAGATACAGAAAATTTTGATGAATATAAAAATATATCTATACCTCCAACATTAAAATCAGCATTTGATGGAAGTAATATAGTATTATCAGGAATGAGTAATCCTAACTCAGAAATATTTATAAATGTAGATGGAGTAGAATATAAAACTACTGCTGATGTAAATGGAAAATTTAGTTATGAATTAAGTGAATCTATATCTTTAAATAGTGATATAAAAGTAGCATCTAAAGAAAATGGAAAAGAAAAAAGTTTTTATAAAAAATTAAAAATAGAAGATTCAACAAATGAAATAATATTCAAAGGATATAAAGAGGAAACTTTTTTAACAGTAAAATTTGATGATGAAAATAAAGGTTTTAAAGCTACATCAAGTGGGAAAGTAGCCAACTCTTTCATAGGAGATCAATATATCAAAATAGAACATTATGATAAACATGGAAATAAAAAAGCTACTTATACTTTAAATGGTGGGCAAAATGCTGATGAATTAGCTAAAAAACTAAATTCAACTAAATACAGAGATGGAGACTATTTAAAATTAGATCATACTGAAAAAGGAAGGCTAGCTATTAAAGGTAATGTAAAAAATGCTCCAGGATATATAAATGACAGTCTTACTAATGTTAATTTAAATAGTAGTTATTTTTATATTCAAAAGGGTAAGTTAAATTACTCAGATAAAAGGCTAGATTTAGGATTTAATAAAGATGACTTAGAAGATTTATTAAAAAAGGTGAAAACACTTAAAGAACAAGATTATACAAAAACTACTTTGGCTAAGATGATAGAAAAATCAAATGAAGCTAATGCTGTATATAACAACAATCAAGCAAGTGATGAAGAAATAAGTAATGCAACCATAAGCCTTAAAGAATCTATAGATAATTTAAGAAAAATAAATGAAGTAGTATTTAAAGGATACAACAATGAAACATTTTTGACATTAAACTTTGATACTGATGAAAATAGATTTATAGCAAAATCAAGTGGAAAAGTAGCAAATTCATATATGCATTCAAATGAATATGTAAGAATAGACCATTTTAACAAAAAAGGAGAGAAAAAAGGAAGTTATAAGATGCTAGCAAATCAAAATGCTAATGATGTTGCAAGTAAACTTAATAATTTAGCTTTTAAAGAAGATGATTATATAAAGTTATATCATGCAGAGAAAAACTTAAGATTAGTAATCAATGGATATATGGAAAATTCACCAAAAAATTTAAGTAATGGTGTAGGAAACTTAGACTTAAATAATAGTTTATTCTATTTAACAGGAGAAAGTTTAATTTACTCAGACAAAAAATTGGATTTAAGTGCAAATACGGATGATTTAAAAGAAACAATATCAAAAGCTAATAAACTTGAAGAAAGTAAATATACAAATAGTACTTGGGCAAACCTTAAAGAAAAAATAAACGAAGGCCAAGTAGTAGTAAACACTGAAAATGTTGATGCAGAAGAAGTTGAAAGTGCCATAAATAATATAGAAAAAGCTATAAAAGACTTAAGAGAAATAAATGAGATACAGTTTAAGGGATATAACAATGAAATATTCTTAAAGTTAGGATTTGACATAGAAAATAAAAGGTTTATAGCAACATCAAGTGGAACAGTAGCTAATACATATATGGGAAGTGCAGTATATACAACAATAGAGCATTACAATAAAAAAGGTGAGTTACAAAATAAATACTCAATAAAAGGAAATGAAAATGCAAACAGTATAGCAGAAAAATTAAATCAAGTTCAATATAGAGATGGAGATTACTTAAAGTTAAGTCATTCAGAAAAAAATAGACGATTGGCCGTGATTGGATATGTGGAAAATACACCACATGATTTAAGTAATGGAGTAGGTGAATTAAGTTTAAATAAAAGTATATTTTATCTAGGAGGAGACAATATCTATTACTCAAATGAGAAATTAGATATATCAGCAGATAAAAATGAATTAATATTAGAAATATCAAAAGGAAAAGAGATAAAAGAGAGTTTATACACAAAATTAACTTATGAAAAATTACAAGATGCAATAACAGAAGGAGAAAAAGTAATAGATGCGTCAAATGTATATGAAGAAGAAATTCAAGAAGTGATAAGTAAAATAAAATTTGCTATAGAAAATTTAAGAGAAATAAATGATATACAGTTTAAAGGATATAACAATGAAATATTCTTAAAGTTAGGATTTGATACAGAAAATAAAAGGTTTGTAGCAACGTCAACTGGAAAAATAGCTAATACATATATGGGTGAAGCTGTGTATATAACAATAGAACATTACAATAAAGATGGACAACTGCAAGGTAGATACTTAGTAAAAGGTAATGAAGCAGCTGACAGTATAGCACAAAGGTTGAATAATGCTTCGTATAGTGATGGAGATTATTTAAAGTTATCTCATTTAGAGAAAAATAGGAGACTAGCAATAAAAGGATTTGTAGAAAATACACCACATGATTTAAGTTCTGGTGTGTTATCATTGGATTTAAGTAATAGTATGTTTAATTTAGGGGGAGAAAATTTAATTTATTCTCATATGCAATAAATTTACTTCGTATTTTACGAACTGATATTTCATTTATAAAATATGTAATGGCTATATTAAGATATCTATCTAAATATCTAAATATAGCTTTTTTATTATGATTATT
Source organism: Clostridium sp. CCUG 7971 (assembly GCF_017590215.1). Classification (GTDB taxonomy): domain Bacteria; phylum Bacillota; class Clostridia; order Peptostreptococcales; family Peptostreptococcaceae; genus Faecalimicrobium. The sequence goes on along the minus strand of NZ_JAFFPK010000050.1, from coordinate 13,226 downwards.
AAAAAAGATACTATTGGTTTTATATTATTTTTATGAGTAATTAAAGATACATTAATATATTTAAAATAAATAAGTTAATATAAGTATTAAATAGCTAAAGGGTCGAATTTAATTGATAAAAAAATATAAATATATTAATATTATACAATGTACAGTATTAATATATTTATATTTGATTAGGAGATGGTAAATATAAAGTTAGAAAAAAAGAGTATAACATATAAGTTATTCTTAGTTTTATTTGGGCTTTCAGTATCTGTTTCCATGATTTTAGGAGTATGGTTTATAAAGGATACGAATAGAACTGTAGAAAAAGAAATGTATAATATGAGCAATCAAACTTTAAATCAAATAAGCAATAATGTTTCTTTGTTATTAGCTAATGTGGAAAGTATAGCAAAAAGAATTTCTATAGACAGTAAGTTAATCGAAATATTATCAATTCCAAAAAAAGATTTAGATAAATATAAATTACACAATAAAGAAATGGACTCTTATGCAGAGGGTCTTTTAACAGATGAAGTTTGGAAATATGGAAATTTTAATATGAAACCAGAATTATATGTTATAGGTGAAAATGGATTAGTTTATGATACTTATTCAAAAACAAAATATAATCTTAATGATATAAAGCGAAATAACTGGTATGAAAAAATTGTTAAAGCTGATGGAAAAACAATATTGATAAATACATATAAAGATGAAAATGCAATTGGACCATATAAATGTATATTTAAGATGGGAAGATTGATAAAAGACTTGATAACAGGAGAAACTTTAGGTGTACTTATAATAGATATAAGTGAAACTATTTTATATGATAAATACTCAGAAGTACTGACAGAAGGAAGTTATATCTATATTATAGATGAATATGGAAGTATAATATCAACAAAAGATAAAAGATTAATAGGAACTAACTATATCAACGGAATTAAAATAAAAAAATCTTTAATTTATGAAGATGAACATAAAGTCGAAAGAGATAACGTCAAGTATATGCAAGTTACCTCTAATTTAAATGAATATGGATGGGCTATAGTTGAAGAAATTCCCTTAAGTGTTATAAGACAACCTATAGATGATTTAACTGAAAAGGCAATATTAGTTTTGCTTTTAGTAAGTATAGTATCGATTATAGTATCTTATAGATTATCCGTAAGTATAACTAGACCAATATTAAATATAAGAAATAACATGAATGAAGTTATGGAAGGTAATTTGAAAATACAAATTAAAGAGAATAGATATGATGAAATAGGACAATTAGAAAAATCTTTTAATGGCATGGTTAGATGGTTAGAAGAATCTATAGATGAGATTAAAAATAAAGAAGAACAAAAAAGAACTGCAGAATTAAGCTTCCTTCAAGCTCAAATAAATCCACATTTTTTATACAATACTTTAAGTGGTATAAGATTTTTAGTTTCAATGAATAAAGTAGAAGAATCTGAAGAAATGCTTTATAGATTTACGAAACTACTTAGAAGTTTGTTGCCTAAATCAAGTGAGATGATAAGATTAGAAGAAGAAATTGAAAATATAAAAAATTATACTGAGCTACAAAAAATGAGATATCCAGATTGTTTTGAAGTTATTTATGATATAGATTCCAATATAAATGATTTTAAAGTTCCATCATTTATATTACAGCCAATTGTAGAAAATGCAATTTTATATAGTATGGAAAAGGAAGATAATTTAGGTGAAATAAGTGTCTCTGGATATAGAAGCAAAGAAGGTATAAGAATAGTAATAGAAGATAATGGAATCGGAATGTCTAGAAATAAGTTAGAGAGTATTTTAAGTAAAGAAGCAAGTATAAATAGAGTTGGGCTTATAAATGTCCAAGAAAGAGTTCAATTAAATTATGGATTAGAATACGGTTTAGAAATAGAAAGTGTAGAAGGAGAGGGAAGTAAAGTAACATTTATATTACCAAATTAGGGAGGTTAATATGTTAGATATATTAGTAGTAGAAGACGAAGCACCAATCAGAGATTGGGTAGTATATACAATTTCAAATATATCAAGTAACTTTAATGTTTTAAAAAGTGCATGTAATGGAAAAGAAGCTTATGAATTAGCTGTTAAGTTAAAACCAGATGTAATAATTAGCGATATAAAGATGCCTATAATGGATGGAATAGAGTTAACAAAAAAATAAAGGATGTAATGCCAGATGTTGTAGTAGTATTATTAACTAATTATGCGGAGTTTTCATATGCAAAGCAAGCAATTAGCTGTGGTGTATATGAATATTTAATAAAATCAGATATAAGACCAAAGGAGTTAAAAGAGTTATTAGATCGTATAGATAGTAACATAAAAAATGATAAAGAAGAGGAAATATTAACAAATAAAAATAGTGATATTGAAAGTATTCAAAGTAAAAAGTACTCTAAAGCTATAGACAAGGCTATAGAATATATTGAGTTGAATTATAAAGAACATATATCTTTAAGTATTATATCTAAATATGTTTATTTATCGCCGGAGTATTTTTCTCGTCTTTTTAAAGAAGAAGTTGGAGAAAATTTTATAACGTATTTAACTTTATATAGAATGAAAAAAGCAGAATATCTTATAAAAAACACAGATATGAAAATTGCTCAAATTTCAAATGAAGTAGGATATTCAAACTCAGGATATTTTTCTAAATCATATAAAAAATATAAAGGTGTATCTCCAGATGAAGATAGATACTAAAATTAATATATTTCACAAATATCAAAATTTTACATTAAAGGTAACTCTTTTAAGAAATATACATCAATATTATTGAGAGAGTTATCAATATAATCTATAGAAAGAAAACGTTTTATTTAATATAATCTTAGTAAAGTAGAAATAAAAAATTTAAAAGCTGCTTTGCTATGATCAAACATAGGGGGCACAATATGTTAAAGTATTACAAAAAAATAGTTATGATAATTTTACTAACAATATCAGCTGTCCTTATAATAATAAGTTCTAGTAAATATAATAAAGAAATGCAAAATAGTTTATTTACAAATACTACAGCTGGAAATAAAAAGGTGGCTATTATTTTTAGCACAGCAGGGTTAGGTGATAAGTCATTTAATGATTTATGCTATGATGGAGCATTAAAAGCTCAAGAAGAGTTAGGAGTTGAGTTTGATTATTCAGAACCTAAATCTGAAGATGATTATGAAAAAATTTGTAGAGAATATGCAAAAAGTCAAAATTATGAACTAATCATATCAATTGGATTAGATCATGAAAAATCTGTTAGTAAAGTTTCCAAAGAGTTTTTAGATCAAAAATTTTCAATACTAGACTCTAAAATAGAATTACCAAATGTAAGCTCTACATATACAAACTGGCCTGAACAAATATTTTTAAATGGTGTTATGGCAGGGCTAATTACAAAATATGAAAATAAGAGTTTAGATAAAAGTAATTCATTAGGTGTTATATTAGGAAAAGATATGCAGCATCTTAGAGAAGGTGCAATTGGATTTGAAGCAGGAGCTAAGTATGTAAATCCAGATATAGATGTAATATTAGGAGTTGTAGATGATTTTGATAATCCAGCAAAAGCAAAAGAAATAGCACTTTCAATGTATAGTAAGGGTGTAAATTATATACAACATATAGCTGGAGAGTCTGGCCTTGGAGTTTTTGCGGCAGCTAAAGAAACAGATAAGTATGCATTTGGAATAGATGATAATCAAAACTTATTTGAACCAAATCATATAGTATCTACAGCAACAAGATATGCCAATGAAATTATATACAATGAAATTAAGTCCATTACAAATAATACTTGGGAAAATGGCGTACATCAATTTGGAATAAAGGAAAACGTTATAGGTTATACAACAAAAGGTTCAAATGTTTCTGTATCACCAAAAATAATAGAAATAGTAGAAAAGATTAAAACTCAAATAATAGAAGATAAAATAAAAATACCTTCAAATGAAAAAGAGTTAGAAAAATGGAATAAAGAAAATCAATATAAAAATTAAACTATAAGGGAGAGAGTATCATGAGACTATACGATATTATAGCTAAAAAAAGAGATAAAAAGGAATTATCTAAAGAAGAAATTGAATTTTTCATAGAAAAATACACTGATGGTAAAATACCTGATTATCAAGCATCAGCATTATTAATGGCTATATATTTAAATGGATTTACTAAAGAAGAAACTGCAAATCTTACAATGGCAATGGTAAATTCAGGAGATGTTGTAGATCTTAGTATGATAGAAGGAATAAAACTTGATAAGCACAGTACAGGAGGAGTTGGAGATAAAACATCTCTTATATTAGTACCAATGGTTGCAGCTGCAGGTGGAAAAGTAGCGAAGTTATCAGGTAGAGGATTAGGTCATACAGGAGGAACTCTTGATAAATTAGAATCAATCCCAGGATTTAATATATCAGTTGAAGAAGATAAATTTATAGATATGGTAAAAAATGCAGGACTAGTTATAGCAGGTCAAACTCAAAACTTAGTTCCAGCTGATAAAAAAATATATGCTTTAAGAGATGTTACTGCAACAGTAGATAGTATACCTCTAATAGCAGCAAGTATAATGAGTAAAAAAATAGCATCAGGTTCAGATGCAATAGTGTTAGATGTTAAATATGGTGAAGGTGCATTTATGAAAACAGCACAAGATGCTGAAAAATTAGCAACTGCAATGGTTGATATAGGTAAGAGCGTAGGAAGAAATACATCAGCTGCAATAACTTTAAATGGAGAACCATTAGGTTATGCAATAGGAAATGCACTTGAATTAAAAGAAGTTATAGAAGTACTAAAGGGTGAAGGACCAGAAGACTTAAGAGAATTATGCTTACAATTAGGAGCTCAAATGCTTAAGCTTGGAAATATAGAACAAGATGTTGAAAAAGGAAGAGTTAAATTAGAATCTATATTAAAAAATAAAAGTGCATTATCTAAACTTAGAGAATTAGTAGTACTTCAAGGTGGAGATCCAAAAGTTATAGATAACCCTGAATTATTCACAATAGCACCTTTAACTCATAAAGTTAAAGCTACTAAAGAAGGATATGTATATGATTTAAATGCAGAAGGTGTTGGAGTATCATCATTACTTACAGGGGCTGGAAGACATACAAAAGATGATGATCTAGATTATGGAGCAGGTATAATACTTGAAAAGAAAATGGGTGACTATGTAAAAGTTGGAGATGTATTAGCTACATTATATTCAAGTGATGAATCTAAATTTGAAAAAGCAGAAGAAGAATTACAAAGAGCTTACAATATACAAAATCAAAAGCCACAAAAGAGCCCAATAATACACAAAATAATAAGATAGTAAACAAAGAATATAAAGTACTTAAAGTTTAAACATAACTAAAAATCTAAATCATGCATCTAAAAAGTTATAAATAAGGAGATAAGAATTATGGATAACAAAACAATTTTAAAAGCAGTAGATCATACTTTATTAAAGCAAACAGCAACATGGAATGATATAAAAATAATATGTGATGATGCAATTAAATATGAAGTAGCATCAGTTTGTATACCACCATCATTTGTAAAACAAGCTAAAGAATATGTAGGGAACAAAATGAAAGTTTGTACAGTTATAGGATTCCCTAATGGATATAATACAACAGCAGTAAAAGTATTTGAAACTAAGGATGCTATACAAAATGGTGCAGATGAAATAGATATGGTAATAAATTTAAGTATGTTAAAAGATAAAAAATACGATGAAATAACTAAAGAAATAAGACAAATAAAAGAAGCTTGTGGTGAAAATATATTAAAAGTTATAATAGAAACTTGCCTTTTAACAGAAGATGAAAAAATAAAAATGTGTAAGTGTGTAACTGATGCAAAGGCTGATTTTATAAAAACATCTACAGGATTTAGCACCGGTGGAGCAACTGCTGAAGATATAGTTTTATTTAAAGAGAATGTAGGCGAAAATGTTTCAATAAAAGCAGCTGGAGGAATAAAAGATTTAGATACGGCTAAGGATTTTATAGCTAAAGGATCTTCAAGACTTGGGACAAGTTCTATAATAAAAATAATCAATAATGAAGAAGTAGCGGGGTATTAAAATGAAAAAGTTTAATAGAGTATTTTTAACTGTATTAGACTCAGTAGGTATAGGTGCTCTAGAAGATGCAAATGAGTATGGTGACTTAGGAGCTAATACTATTTGCAACATAGCTAAATCAACAGGAGGGCTTAGCCTTCCTAACCTACAAAAAATGGGTCTAGGTAATATATCTAATATAGAAGGTGTTAATCCAACAGATAGTCAAACTTCATATACGACTAAATGTAGAGAATTATCTAAAGGTAAAGATACAATAACAGGTCATTGGGAGATGGCAGGAATTCTTATAAAAGAACCTTTTAAAGTATTTACAGATACGGGTTTTCCAAAGGAGCTTATAGATGAACTTGAAGAAAAAAGTGGTCATAAATTTATAGGAAATATTTCTGCATCAGGTACAGAAATAATAAAAAATTTAGGTGAAGAACATCTAAAAACTAAAAGTTTAATACTTTACACATCAGCAGATAGTGTTTTACAAATTGCTGCAAATGAAGAAATAATACCACTTGAAGAGCTATATAGAGTTTGTGAAGTAGCAAGAGAAATTACTTTAAAGGAAGAATACAAAGTAGCAAGAATAATAGCAAGACCATTTGTTGGAACTAATAAAGAAAACTTTACAAGAACTTCAAATAGAAAAGATTATGCTCTAAAACCACCAACTAAAACAATTTTAGATGCACTTTATGAAAATAATTTAGATGTAGTTGGAATTGGTAAGATAGGAGATATATACTCATATCAAGGAATAACAAAGAGTATAAAAACAAAGAGCAATGAAGATGGAATGAATAAAACTATAGAGATTGCAAGGGATGGATCTTATAAAGGTTTAATATTCTTAAACTTAGTAGATTTTGATGCATTATATGGACATAGAAGAGATAGTGAAGGATATAAGAGAGCATTAGAAGAATTTGATTCTCAATTAGGAATTCTTATCAAAGAACTTAAAGAAGATGATCTTTTAATAATAACTGCAGATCATGGAAATGATCCTACATTCAAAGGAACTGATCATACTAGAGAATATGTTCCAGTATTAGTTTACAGTAAACAAATAGAAAAATGTAATCAAATGCCTATTTTAGAAAGTATGGCAGATATAGGAGTAACAATATTAGATAATTTTAATGACAATAATAAAGAATATGATTTTGAAATAGGAAAATCATTTTTACAAAATATAAAATAATTGAGGTGGACGATATGAATAACTTATTTGATAGAATAAATGAAAGTGCAGAGTATATAAAATCTAAAATAGATGTGGTACCAACAATAGGATTAATATTAGGATCGGGATTAGGTGTTTTAGCAGATGAAATAGAAAATCCAGTAGAAATAAGCTATCATGATATACCAAATTTCCCAGTATCAACTGTAGAAGGTCATAAGGGACAACTAGTTATAGGGAAATTACAAGGTAAAAATGTAGTAGCTATGCAAGGAAGATTTCACTATTATGAAGGATATGCAATGCAAGAAACGACATTCCCAGTAAGAGTTATGAAAGCTTTAGGAGTGGAAACTGTATTTGTAACAAATGCTGCAGGTGGTGTTAATAAAGACTATACACCAGGAGATTTAATGATAATAAAAGATCATATAAATTTTGGAGGATATAATCCATTAATAGGAAAAAATGATGATAGATTAGGAGTTAGATTCCCTGATATGTCAACAGCATACACTCCAGAGTATATAGAATTAACTAGAAAATGTGCAAAAGAATTAGAAATAGATGTAAAAGAAGGTGTTTATACATTCTTTACAGGGCCAACATATGAAACACCAGCTGAAGTAAAAATGGCAAGAATAATGGGATCAGATGCAGTAGGAATGTCTACAGTTCCAGAAGTTATAGTTGCATCACATAGTGGACTTAAAGTAGTAGGTATATCTTGTATAACTAATATGGCATCGGGAATACTAGAACAACCATTAAATCATGAAGAAGTTATAGAAACAACTCAAAGAGTAAAACAACAGTTTTTAAATTTAGTAAAGAAAATAGTTAGTGAAATATAATAGTTAATCTAAAAGCAGAGGGTGATAAGATGACAATAATATTAAACATATTAGGAATAATAGTATTATTAGGTGTACTATACCTAACATCATCTAATAAAAAAGATGTTAATAAAAAAATGATATTAAAAGCAATTTTAATTCAGTTTGTAATAGCATTTTTATTAGTAAAGTTTCCGTTAGGCCAAATGGCTTTAGAAAAGGTATCTGATGGTGTAACTAGTATTTTAAATTACGGAGCACAAGGATTAACATTTATATTTGGTTCATTAGAAGATGCAGGTGCTCCAACAGGTTTTATATTTGGTATTCAGGTTTTAGGTAATATAATATTTATATCATCATTAGTAGCTGCATTATACTATCTTGGTATTCTTGGAGCAATAGTTAAAGTAATTGGTGGAATAGTAGGTAAAACTCTTGGAACTAGCAATGTAGAAAGTTTTGTTGCTGTTGCGAACGTATTTTTAGGTCAAACAGAGTCTCCAATACTTGTATCTAAGTATTTAGGGCGTATGACTGAAAGTGAAATAATGTTAGTTTTAATATCAGGAATGGGTAGTATGTCTGCAACTGTACTTATGGGATATACGGCAATGGGTATACCTATGAAGAATCTTTTAATAGCTGGAGCGCTAGTTCCATTAGGTAGTATAATAGTATCAAAAATGATACTTCCAGAAGTTGCTATTGACAGAGTTAGTGTTACTAACACTAAAGTAGAAAATGGTGATGTAGATGTTATAGCAAAAACTGAAATTGCTTCAACAACGGCTATAGAGGAAGTAAGTATGGATAATAAAGGTGACAATGCAAATCTTATATCTGCAATATCTCAAGGAGCTAATGAAGGTCTTCAAATGGCTTTAGGTATAGGAGCATCGCTAATTGCAATAATATCTTTAGTAGCATTAGTTAATGGTATATTAGGTATAGTTGGAGTATCATTAGAACAAATCTTATCATGGATATTTTCACCTATAGGATACTTGATGGGTCTTGGCAAGGAACATGCATTTACAGCAGGTCAATTACTTGGAAGTAAGTTAATATTAAATGAATTTGTTGCTTTTGGAGAATTAGGGAAGATATTAAATACATTAGATTATAGAACAGGTTTAATGTTATCAATATCTCTGGCAGGATTTGCAAATCTTGCTAGTATGGGTATATGTATATCAGGTATATCAGTATTCTGCCCAGAAAAAAGAGATATATTATCAAGATTAGCATTTAGAGGAATGTTAGGTGGATTCTGTGTAAGTTTATTAAGTTCTTTAATAGTAGGTTTAATAATAGCTATATAATATAAATTTACTATAATTAATAATTTAATTGATAACTATTTTGCCCACATATTCATTAGTGCTAATCAATATGTGGGCGAATTTGTTTAAAAATATATAAAAAATCGAAAACTAAAAAGGAGAAGCTATATGTATAATAATTTACAAAATCATGCTATAAACATAAGAAAAAATATAGTAAACATGGTAACTGAATCAAAATCAGGTCACCCAGGTGGATCACTATCGGCAGTAGAAATACTTACATACTTATATTTTAAAGAAATGAATATAAATAAAGACAATCTAGATAGTAAAGAAAGAGATTATTTTGTACTTAGTAAAGGTCATGCAGCTCCAGTATTATATTCAACATTAAGTGAAAAAGGGTTTATACCTCAAAAAGACTTAATGACTTTAAGAAAATTAGGTTCTAAATTACAAGGACATCCAGATAGTAAAAAAATAAAAGCAGTAGATATAGCAACAGGTTCACTAGGACAAGGTATATCTAATGCAGTGGGACTTGCAATAGGAGCTAAAATAGACAAAGATAGTTCTAGAGTATATTCATTATTAGGAGATGGAGAGTTACAAGAAGGACTAGTATGGGAAGCTTTTATGAGTGCAGCTCATTATAAATTAGATAATTTAGTGGCTTTTATAGATTATAATAAATTACAAATCGATGGAAATAACGATGATGTAATGGGAATTAAACCATTAGATAAGAAGTTTGAAAGCTTTGGATGGAATGTATTAGTTATAGATGGACATGACTTTAAAGAAATAGAATGTGCATTAAATAAAGCAAAAGAAACAAAAGGAAAGCCAACAGTAATAATAGCTAACACTATAAAAGGAAAAGGCGTATCATTTATGGAAAATAATGCAGGATGGCATGGAACTGCACCAAATATAGAGCAAAGAGACATGGCAATAAATGAATTAGAAGAAATGAGAAAGGGGTGCTTATAATGGGATTAGCAACAAGAGAAGCATATGGAAAGGCATTAGTTGAATTAGGAGCTGAAAATAAGGATATAGTTGTATTAGATGCAGACCTTTCAAAATCTACTAAAACAGCAGATTTTTCAAAAGCATATCCAGAAAGATTTATAAATGCAGGTATAGCAGAGCAAAATTTATTAGGTATGAGTGCAGGTTTAGCTAGATATGGTAAAATACCTTTTGCAAGTACATTTGCAGTATTCGCATCAGGAAGAGCTTTTGAAATAATAAGAAACTCAATATGTTACCCAAATGCTAATGTAAAAATAGCCGCAACTCATGCAGGAATAACAGTAGGAGAAGATGGTGGATCTCATCAATCAATAGAAGATATAGCAATAATGAACTCTCTTCCAAATATGAGTGTATTAGTTCCAGCTGATGCAAAAGAAACAAATGAAATAATAAAATATGCTGCAAAGCATAATGGACCTGTTTACATAAGATTAGGAAGATTAAATAGTGAAGATATATTTGAAGATGACTATAAATTTGAATATGGTAAGGGAGTTTGTATAAAGGATGGTAAAGACTGTACAATAGTAGCTACAGGTCTTATGACAGCTATAGCAAAGAAAGCTTGTGAATTACTAAAAGAAGAAAATATAGATGTTAGACTTATACATATGCCTACTATAAAGCCTATAGATAGAGAAATAATAGAGAAGGCTTCAAAAGAAACTAATTTTATATTAACTTGTGAAGAACATTCTGTTATAGGTGGATTAGGACAAATTGTAGCATCAGTTACATCAGAAACAGTACCTACTAAAGTAGTTAAATTAGGTGTTAATGATGTATTTGGAGAATCAGCAACTCCGAAAGAATTATTAGAAAAGCATGGATTAACTAGTGAAAACATAGTTAAGTTAATAAAAGAAAATTTAAATAAATAGGGGGAAATTAAGGATATGAAAATATTTATAGATACAGCAAATATAAGTGAGATAGTAGAAGCTAATAGTTGGGGAATAATAGATGGAGTTACTACAAATCCTTCTCTTATAGCTAAAGAAGGCAGAGATTTACAAGAGGTTATAAATGAAATATGTTCTATAGTAGATGGGCCAATAAGTGCAGAGGTTATAAGTTTAGAAGCTGATAAAATGGTTGAAGAAGCTATGGAATTAGTTAAATTACATAAAAATATAGTTATAAAAATACCTATGTGTATAGAAGGACTAAAAGCTGTTAAAGTATTAACTGATAAAGGAATAAAAACTAATGTAACTTTAATATTCTCATCTCAGCAAGCTTTACTTGCGGCTAAAGCAGGAGCTACATATGTAAGTCCTTTTGTAGGAAGAGTTGATGATATAGGAGCTAGAGGTGTTGAGTTAATAACAGAAATTGCTAGCATATTTGAAGTTCACAATATGCAAACAGAAATAATATCAGCAAGTATAAGAAATCCTATACATGTATCAGAATGTGCATTAGCAGGATCAGATATTGCTACAATACCATTTAATGTGTTAAAACAAATGGCTAAGCATCCTCTTACTGATATAGGAATAGAAAAGTTTTTAGCAGATTATAATAGAAAATAAAAGCAATGGGATATATTAAAAGTTTAATATATCCCATTATTTTTATGTTTTATTAAATTATATTATAAGCACATTTTTATTTATTTTATTAGTTTAAGATTTTATCATAAAATATTATTTTATAATCATAAAAGTACTCTAGATTTATTGAGAACGTCCGTATATAAAAATAAGTAATAATATTTTGATAATTATAAAATTTATAATATAAGAGTTTATAATATAGGAGGCCACTATGAGTTTTTCAGAAAATACAAGTCAAACAAAAATACTTTTGGAATCAGGAACTAATGAACTTGAAATTATGGAGTTTACTATTTCAGGAGAACTGTTTGGTATAAATGTAGCAAAAGTTCGTGAGATTATGATGGTTCAAGAAGTTAAAAAAATGCCAAATGCACATAATGTTGTAGAAGGAGTATTTCAATCAAGGGATGAAATTATTACAGTAATAGATTTGGGAAAATATTTAAATATTCCTAAATCTGAAAACTCAGGTAAGGACATATTTATAGTTACTTACTTTAATAAATTAAATGTTGCCTTTCATGTTGATTCAGTTGTTGGTATTAATCGAGTTTCTTGGAAAGATATAAATAAACCAGATAGAGTTATTTATGGTGGAGATGAAGGAGTTGCAACAGGTATTGCGCAATATAGAGACAGACTTATAACTATTTTAGACTTTGAAAAAATAGTTGCAGAAATTAGCCCTGAATCTAGTATTCAATTTGAATCTTTAGATAGACTAGGTGAGCGTGAAAATAGTGATAAAACTATATTAATTGTAGAAGACTCAATGTTACTTTCTAAAATGATTGTTGAATGTCTACATAAAGCAGGATATAAAAATACTGTTAAAGTAGATAATGGGCAAGAAGCATGGGATTATTTAGAAGAATGTAAAACTTCAGGTGATCCAATTAAAAAGCATGTTTCATGTATAGTATCGGATATTGAAATGCCGTTAATGGACGGACATAGATTAACAAAACTTGTTAAAGAAGATAGTGTTCTTAAAGACATTCCACTAATATTATTCTCTTCTTTAATAAGTGAAGAAATACATATTAAAGGTAAAGCACTTGGAGCAGATGAACAAATAACTAAACCGGAAATAGCTAATCTTGTTAGCATTATCGATAGATTAACAGAGGCAGTACAATAAGGTAATGATAATAAATTATATAGTAATTAAATATAAAAGTTATATATAAAATGTATTAAAACTATAAAAAGGTATTAGCTAAAAAGTTAATACCTTTTTTT
>NZ_JAFFPK010000049.1 GCF_017590215.1 Clostridium sp. CCUG 7971 | reverse complement strand
ACACTTAAGTGTTCTCTTTTAACAATTACTTAAGTTGCTTAGCAACTTCTTCTGCAAAGTTTTCTTCTTTCTTTTCTATACCTTCTCCAACTTCGAATCTAACAACTTTAACAACTTCTATTTCAGCTCCTACTTTTTTAGCAGTTTCTGCAACTAATTGCTTTATTGTTAAATCTCCATTTTTAACGAAAGGTTGTTCTAATAAGCAAACTTCTTTTAATTGCTTTTCTAATCTACCTTTTATCATTTTCTCAACTATGTTAGCTGGCTTTCCTTCATTTAAAGCTTGTTGAGTTAATATTTCTGTTTCGTGAGCTATGTATTCAGCATCTACATCGTTTCTTGAAACGTACTTAGGGTTCATAGCTGCAACTTGCATTGCTATATCTCTTCCCATAGCTACAACTTCTGCATCTCTTGCAGTAGTTGCCATTTCAACTAAGACACCTATTTTTCCACCACCATGTATGTATCCAGCAACTTGCCCTTCAGTAGTTAACTTAACGAATCTTCTTAAGTCTAACTTTTCTCCTATTTTAGCAGTTCTGTTGTTTAAAACTTCTTGTAAAGATATTCCTTCTGGATGAGTTTCAGCTAATAATCCAGCAACATCTTCGTTAGATGTAGATAAAGCCATTACAGCAGCATCTTTAACGAAAGTTTTGAAATCTTCGTTTTTAGCAACGAAATCTGTTTCTGAGTTTACTTCTACCATTGATGCAACAGTGTTGTCAGCGTTCATTTCTATACAAACTAAACCTTCTGCAGCAACTCTATCAGCCTTCTTAGCAGCTTTAGATAAACCTTTTTCTCTTAATATATCTACGGCTCTTTCCATGTTTCCTTCAGCTTCTTGTAAAGCTTTTTTACAGTCCATCATTCCAGCGCCAGTACTTTCTCTTAACTCTTTAACCATTTGTGCAGTTATAGCCATTTTGGTATCCTCCTACATATTATTAATGGTAAGGGTTAGACCCTTACCATTTAGTTGTAATTTTTTTGATTATGCTTGTTCTTCTTCAGATACTTCTTCTTCAGCACCTTGTCTTCCTTCTATTATAGCATTTGCCATAGCAGCAGTTATTAATTTAACAGCTCTTATAGCATCATCATTTCCAGGTATAGCGTAATCTAATTCTTCTGGATCACAGTTAGTATCAACTATTCCGAATACTTGTATTCCTAATCTGTGAGCTTCTTGTATAGCTATGCTTTCTTTTCTTGGGTCAACTACGAACATAGCTCCTGGTAATTCAGGCATATCCTTCATACCATTTAAGTATTTTTCTAATTTTTCTTTTTCAGCTCTTAATTTTATAACTTCTTTTTTAGGTAAAACGTTGAATACACCTTCGTTTTCCATTTTTTCTAATTCTCTTAATTTCTTGATTCTTGTTTGTATAGTATTGTGGTTTGTTAACATTCCACCTAACCATCTTTCATTTACGTAGAACATTCCACATCTTTCAGCTTCGTCTTTTATAGCATCTTGAGCTTGTTTCTTAGTTCCTACGAATAAAACTGGCTTTCCAGTTTCAGCTACTTCTTTCATAGCCTTGTAAGCTTCTTCAGCTTTCTTTACAGTCTTTTGTAAGTCTATGATGTATATTCCGTTTCTTTCTGTGAAGATGTATTTAGCCATTTTAGGGTTCCATCTTCTAGTTTGATGTCCAAAATGAACACCAGCTTCTAATAATTGTTTCATTGATATTACTGACATGTTGCTACCTCCTTGGTTTTATACCTCCGACATGATCATCTCCCAAAAAAACCATTTTAGGCACCTTTTCAGGATCCCATTGTCGTGTGTGATTATTTAATTTTTTCACCTCTAGTAGTATATCATAGAGATTTATAAATTACAATATTTTTTATTTCTTTTATTTTTTACTCTTTTTATCTAAATTATATACATTTTTCTTTTTATCTAATCAGCAATATCATTTTAATTTTTGTTTTGAAAGATGCATGATTTACATCATTTTCACTTACTATATTTGCACTACCTAAAATTTCTCCATCATCAGTATAATATTTTATTACTCCAAGTACGTCTCCTTTTTTAACAGGATAACTTACTTCCTTAAATGTAACCTGACAATTTAAATTTTCTTCATTACCTATAATAGTGTAAAGTTCATTGTCTGCTTTTAATGATACTTCTAATTCTTCTAAACCTTTTATATATTTCTTACCTATTAATTGATTTTTTTCAACTACCTTTTTAGTATTAAAATTATCTTTTCCATAGTTTAACATAGAAAGCGATGCTGATAACCTTTTATCTTTATGGTTTGCACCAAGTGTTACACCAATTAATCTTCTTTCTTTTTCATTTTTATCAGTTTCATTTACTTTCATCGAAAAAGATAGACAATACCCTGCATTTCCTGTATATCCAGTTTTAATACCATCTACTTCTGGTAACATTCTAAGTAGTGCATTTGTATTATTTTTTACAAATCCTCTTTCAGGATATGAATAAGTAGACATATCAGTTATAGCAGTTACTTCTTTTTCATAATTGTCAAACATGTATTTTCCAAGAGTAGCTATATCTCTTGCAGTTGATATATTTTCTTTAGGTGGCTTTTTAGGATCACTTAAATCATATATAGGAAGACCATTACAATTTACAAAATGTGTATTTGTCATTCCTATATCACTTGCTTTTTTATTCATTCTTTCTACAAATGTTTTGTCATCCTTACCTATGTGTTTCGCTATTGCCACTGCTGCGTCATTTCCAGATACTATCATAAGCCCTTTCATAAGTTCGTATAAAGGTACTTTTTCTCCTACTTTTAATGATAACTTGAACCTCTAACTTTAGCAATCGATGCATCTACTGTTATTATATCTGTCTTTTTAACTTCCTTATTTTCTATAGCTTCTATTGCTAGTAAAAATGTCATCATTTTACTTAAACTAGCTAAAGGTAGTTTTGCATCTGGATTTTTTTCATATAAAACTCTATTTGTATCTTGGTCAATAAGTATTGATGATTTTGAGTACTTATCAATATTTTTATCTTTAGCATATGTTATTGTAGGAGTTGTACATGCTAAGATTATGAAAAGTATCAATAGTTGTTGAATTTTCTTTTTCACAGTTGTCACCTTCTTGAATTAATAAGTATATATTAGTTTTTTCCTTTTTAGGTTGATAATATATGTGTAATAATTTACTAACTTACCTTATCATTCTTTTTATTACCACAGATGCCCACGTTGCACCAATTGTGACTCCTAAAAAAACTTCAATGCTTACTAGTATTTTTCCAAATATACTAGTTACAATCATATCACCATATCCAACAGTACTAAATGTAACCATGCTAAAATACCACAAATCTATATATGACTTTATAATTTCTAAAAAGCTATATTGATTTAAATTATATACATTTACTCCAATCACATTGTTACTTATACTTTTTATTCCTGTAAACATATATAAAAATGCAAATATGCTTATTATAAGAAATGCTATGATAAATATATTCCAAGGTCTCTCCCCATAACCTATAGTATATCTTGATAAAATATCAAAAAGCTTTTCTGACATATAGTCTCTATAACTCGGGTAGTCTGATGCTTTCATAGTTTTTGACCCATAAGCTCTTTCTTTATAATAATAATGACCTATTCTTTCATGATCACCTATTTTTTGTGCTTGATTTCTAGCTATTTTATAATTAACTTTACCATTTAAATAAGATTCTTTTTTATAGTCAATATTTTTAAGTATAA
Organism: Clostridium sp. CCUG 7971; assembly: GCF_017590215.1. Lineage (GTDB taxonomy): Bacteria > Bacillota > Clostridia > Peptostreptococcales > Peptostreptococcaceae > Faecalimicrobium. The sequence goes on along the minus strand of NZ_JAFFPK010000049.1, from coordinate 21,712 downwards.
ATTTTGTACATCCGTTAAAGCTTATCCCATCCATCCTAGGAAGGTTTTTAACTTTATTGATAGTAAGATTTTGGCCTCTAAATTTAACCTTTTCAAATATTTTTTCATTTATATGTTTTTTATTGAATTCAACTTTATAAAAGATACAATTATTATCAAATATGCTATCTTTAAATGATACTTTTTCTTTAAAGTATATATTTTCAAAATATACATTTCCTCTAAACTCATATTCACTAAAAATAACTTCTTTTAAAAATTTAGTTTCTATAAATTTTAATTCATCATATTCATAATCTATAACTTCATTTATATCAAATTTATCTTCAAATATAAATCCACTAAAATCGCTTATTTTTTCTTCTTTTATTTTTTCTATAAATACTTTATTTTCATTATCATTTTTATTATGTTTATGGAATATACAATAACCACTTTCATCAGCTTTATTTTCACACCATCTATCTTCACATATATTTGATTTCCATTTACAACTCATTGCTTCCTCCAAATTTACAATGCTATAACTTTTACTTATAGTTTTAATATTATTTCTATTTCTATTCTTATATTTTTAATAACCATTTATTTTTCCATTATTTACCATGAAGAAGTTTAATCATAGGTTTTATGATATTTGTTATAATAATATTTAATAAATAAAAACTACAAAGGACACTCATCATGAAAAATAAATTTTTTAAAATTATTACATTCATATTTTTAGTTGTTAATATATTTTTTTATCCTATAAAAATAAATGCACAAGATAAAAGTATATTATTTATTAGTTCATATTCTCCAGGTTTTACTAGCTTTAATGATCAAATTAAAGGTTTATCTGATGAACTTAACTCTAAATATGATTTACAAATTGAATATATGGATGGGAAAAAGTTTAAATCTGAACAAAGTGAAGAAACATTTTATAATTTGTTAAAGTTTAAGATTAAGAATTATAAAAAATTTGATGCAATAATTTTAGGCGACGATATGGCCTTAAATTTCGGTTTGAAATATAAAGACTCTTTATTTGATGATGTACCAATTGTTTTCTTTGGGGTAAGTGAAGAAAGTAATATAAAAAAAGCTAAAGAATTAAATATTAGTGGAGGTGTAATTGAATCCCCTTCTATATCTGAGAATTTAGATTTAATAAATACGCTTTATCCTAAAAACAGTAAAGAAAAAAGAAACTTAGTTTTAATTACAGGTGATGCAAAAAGATATAAAAAAGAAATAAATGAATTTTATAGTTTTAAAGATTCATATAAACAATTTAATTTTAAATATTTACCTATGCCATCAGAAGTTAATAATGACTTTCTAAATGATCTATTAAAATTAAATTCTGATAAAGATATTGTATTTTTCCTATATCCTTATCGTGATGGAGCTGGAAAGTCTATAAGTGTTGAAAAGTCTATTGATGTAATCAATGAAAATATTAAAGCTCCTATTTTTACGAATTTAAGTTATGATATTTACAAAAATATGATAGGTGGTAAGGTTATTAACCATTATGAACAAGGTAAAGAGGCTGCTAAGTTAATTAATGATATTTTAAGTAATAAAATATCATTACCAAAATTTATAAATAATAATGAAGCTAATATATGGATGTTTAATTATGACAATTTAAAGAAAAATAATATTTCCTTAAATTCGATTCCAAAAGAATCTATAATAATAAATAAACCTACTCCATTTTTAATAAAGTATAAAGGATTAATACTTCCCGTTAGCTTTACTATACTAGGCTTTATATTAATAATTATAGCTCTTTTAATTAAATCAATAAGACATAAAAAATATCAAGATGAATTAATGCGTGCAAAACAGCTTGCTGAAGATGCAAACAATACTAAAAGTAATTTTATATCAAATATAAGCCATGAACTTAGAACTCCAGTTGCAGTTATATCTTCTTCTAATCAACTTTTGAGGAAGATAAATAATAATACTAATAATAATATCGATAATACGTTAGATATTATTGATCAAAATGCTAATAGACTTATTAGACTTATTAACAATATAATTGATATTGCAAAAATAGATTCTGGTTTTGGTGATTTAAATTTAAAAAATATAGATGTAATAACTTTAATAGAAGATACAGTATTATCAGTTATTCCTTATGCTATATCTAAGGAGTTAGAAATAGTATTTGACACTAATACCGAAGAATTAATAATGGCTGTTGACTCAGAAAAAATAGAAAGAATCGTTTTAAACCTACTTTCTAATGCTATTAAATTTTCTAAAAGTAACTCAAAGATACTTGCTAATATAGTTGTTAAAGATAAATTACTTATATTTATTGTTAAGGACTTTGGAATAGGAATAGATGATAAAAACTTATCTAAGATATTTGATAAATTTACTCAAATAGATGATAGTTTTACTAAATATAATGAAGGTAGTGGTATAGGTTTATCTATTGTAAAGTCATTTGTAGATTTACATGAAGGAACTATATCTGTAGATTCGAAGATAAATAAAGGCTCTACATTTAAAGTAAGTATTCCTATTAAAATTATTGAAGAATTTAATACTGTATCTGGAGATAACCTTTCTAATGTTAATATAGAGTTATCAGACATAATTAGATAAAAATTTCATTTTTAGGTCATAAATATTAGTATTAATCTAAATATTATGATATTATTAATAGATTACAATCTTATAATTTAATTAAATACACATAAATGAAAGGTAAGAAAAATGAATTTTAATAATTTAGGAATTAATGAAAATATAGTAAATATTTTAAATAGAAACGGCATTACAAATCCAACGCCAGTACAAGAACAAAGTATTGAACTTATTAAATCTGGAAATGACGTTATTGCTCAAGCTCAAACTGGTACTGGTAAAACTTTAGCTTTTTTACTACCTATATTTGAAAATATTGATTTAAGCAATAATCATATACAAGCTTTAATCATATCACCAACTAGAGAACTTGCTATTCAAATAACTGAAGAAGCTATGAAGCTTAAAGAAGGTAAAGATTTAAATATTCTAGCAGCTTATGGTGGTAAAGATATAAGCTCTCAATTAAAAAAGTTAAAGGGTAATATTCATTTAGTAATAGCTACTCCAGGTAGACTTATAGATCATATAATGAGAAAAACTATCGATCTTAGTAAATTAAAAACACTAGTCCTTGATGAAGCTGACGAAATGCTTTTTATGGGGTTTAAAAATGATATAGAGTCTATAATAAGTGCTATACCTAAAAAGCGCCAAATATTATGTTTTTCTGCTACTATGGATTCACAAGTTAAAAAACTTGCTTATAGATATATGAAAGACCCTTCAGTAGTTACCGTTGCTAAAGCCGATGTAACTCTTGATAATATAGTTCAAGAAGTAGTTGAAACTACTGACAGACATAAACAAGATGCATTATGTAGTGTACTAAATGAAGATAATCCATTTATGGCTATAATATTTTGTAGAACAAAAGCAAGAGTTGATAAACTAGAAGAAGGTCTTTATCAAAGAGGATTTAACTGTGCTAAATTACACAGTGATATACAACAATCTAAGCGTGAAAGAATAATGAGATCATTCAGAAATGCTGATATTCAATACCTAATAGCTACTGATGTTGCTGCTAGAGGTCTTGATGTTAGTGGTGTTAGTCATATTTATAACTATGATATACCTGAAAGTGTTGAGTCATATGTACATCGTATAGGTAGATGTGGTAGAGCTGGTGAAAAAGGTTATACTTGTTTATTCATAGATCCAAAAAATGAAAGGATGCTAGAAGAAATTGAAAAAACTATAAAACTTAGTATCCCAAAAAGAACAATAAACATATAATTAGTATATAATCTCAATATATATCATATATACTATTTAAGTTTATTATAAAAACTTAAATAAAGTAAATTAAAGGGAGGAATATATATTTCCATGGACAGGATCTGGGATATTTTGTTAATAACTGCTATGGGTATTTGTATGGTTTCATTTGATATTTTTATGAAATCAAATCAGTTAGTATTTGTAATATTATCATCATTTGGAATAATATTAAGTACTTTTATGCTTATAGTAAATAGCAAAAAATATCTTACTAAATCTAAAAAATAATAAAAGGAGGGATAATCCCTCCTTTTATTTTTAAATAGTTTAAACTATTTAAGTACTTGTATTTCTATAGTTCTTCTTCCCCAGTTATAACACTCTTTTCTTGTATTCATAAATATATCTATTTTATTTCCTTTTATAGCTCCACCAGTATTATTTGCTACAAATACTTGATCAAAATAAGGTATATAAACCTTTGTTCCATAAGGTATTACCTTAGGATCAACTGCAATAGTTCCCCATACAGGTTTTTGCCCTGTTGATGTTGTACTATATCCTGTATATGCTGTTGCAACTACATTCATAGCATACTTACTTTGATTTTCTGTTGATGTATTACTTGTATTGGAATTAGTATTGTTTGAACTTGACCCTACTTTTATATATTTCCCACTTGACCATCCTTCTTTATTATTTGATAGTCTTACTTTATGCCATCCATTGCTACTACTTAATATTGTCACAGAATTATTTCTATATAAAGATCCTATTACTTTATATTTAGTCGATGGACCACTTCTTACATTGAGCTTTGATGTAGTGACTACTCCTGTACTATCTGCATATGAATCTAGAGTATTAAAAGCGAATATGAATGAACAAAGAAGCATACAAATTATCATTGTTTTCTTTATCATAAAATCCTCCCAATTATCTTTTTTATACCAACATTATAATTTTCAGTTTTTGTTACTATTTTGTAATTTTTATATTTATAATAGTAATCTAATTGTAACTAATTTGTAAACCTTTTTTTGGAAATTTTTTTATTTTCTAAACACCTTTATATTTTTTAGAATATTTTTAATTTTTTAAGAATATAATTATTACTTAATTTATTTAAATAAAAAATGGCATTGCCAATAATTTTGACAATACCATTTTTTATTACTTAGTTATTAATTTTAATTCAACCGGTATATAAGCATCTATCTTTTCATTACTTAATAATTTATGAACTGCTTCAACTGCTGTTTCACCTATTAGTATTGGTTGTTGTGCCACTGTTGCTGCCATTTTTCCTTTTTTAACTGCATCAACAGCATCCTCTGTTGCATCAAACCCAACTACTAACACCTCTTTCATACCTGCACCTTCTAGTGCTTTTTGAGCACCTAGTGCCATTTCATCATTTTGTGCAAATACTGCAGATATATCTGATTTAGATTGTATTATATTTTCCATAACTGAAAGTCCTTTAGTTCTATCAAAGTCTGCACTTTGTTTTGATACTAGATTAAAGCTACTTCCTTTAATACCATCTTCAAATCCCTTACCTCTATCTCTAGTTGCAGAAGATCCTGCTATACCTTCAAGTTCAACTATATTTCCTTGTCCACCAAGTTTTTCTATTAAAAACTTAGCTGCCATATCTCCACCAGCTACATTATCTGATGCTATATGAGATACTACTTTTCCACCATTTGAAGCTCTATCTACTGTTACAACCGGCAAATCTGAATTATTTGCAATCATAACTGATGCTACTGCTGAATCTGAATCTACAGGATTTAAAAGAACTACGTCTACATTTTTAACGCTTATATCTTCCATGTTAGATACTTCTTTAGCTGGGTCATTTTGTGAATCAAGTACTACCACCTCATACCCTAACTCTTTAGCTTTTTTTATAACTCCATCTCTCAAATCTACGAAAAATGGATTATTTAATGTTGATACTATAAGCCCTATTTTTTTAGTATCATTATCTACTTGTCTACATCCTACTAATGTTAAACAGCTTAACACTAGTACCATTGTTATAGAAAGAAATTTTTTCATTTTCATTTCCTCCTAGTTATTTTTTCTATCTAAAAGTACTGCTATTAATATAACTATACCTTTAACCATCATTTGGTAATATGATGATACGTCTAATATGTTAAGTGCATTACTTAATACTCCGATTATTAATGCCCCTATTATAGTTCCACTTATTTTACCTTTACCACCAGCTAGCTTTGTTCCTCCAAGAACTACTGCTGCTATTGCGTCTAATTCATAACCTGTACCTGCTGTTGGTTGTGCTGAATATAATCTTGATGTTATTATGATACCTGCTATTGAAGCTAATATACCACTTATAGTGTATACCCATATTTTTATTTTATCTGTATTAAGTCCTGATAACTTTGTTGCTTCTTCATTTGAACCTAATGCATATGTATATCTTCCCATTTTAGTGCTTTTAAGGACATATGCACAAACTACAAATACTACTAACATTATTATTGCTGGAGTCGGTATACCAAATATCATACCTCCACCTATATTTCCAAATTTAATAGCTAAATCGTTACTTCCTAAAGTTATTGGTTTACCATCTGTAAATACTAATGTTAAACCTCTTAAAATTGTCATTGTTGCTAATGTTGCTATGAAAGGTTGTAATTTTCCTTTTGCTATTACAAATCCATTTAAAAATCCAACGAAAGCTCCAACTAATATTGCTGCTATTATTCCTACTACTATACTTTGCCCTGAAGCAAGTAAACTTGCACATACTGCTCCACTTATTGCAAGAATTGAACCTACTGAAAGATCTATTCCTCCAGTTAATATAACAAAAGTCATACCCGCTGCTATTATTGCATTTACAGAAGTTTGTCTAAGTATATTAAATATATTTTTACTACTTAAAAACGATGGACTTAATATCGATACGACTGCTATTAATAATACTAGTCCTATTAAACTTTTATATTTTACTACAATTTCCTTCATGTCTATACTCTTTTTATTTTGTTTTTCTACTTTAGCTGTCAATTTTATGCCTCCTTAGCTTCTACTGCACACTTTAATATTGATTCTTGAGTCGCATCTTTTATGTCAAACTCTCCTGTTACTACCCCTTGACTTAAAACCATTATTCTATCGCTAAGTCCAAGTATTTCTGGCATTTCAGAACTTATCATTATTACTGCTTTACCACTATTTTTAAACTCATTTATAAGATCATATATTTCCTTTTTAGCTCCAACGTCTACTCCACGAGTAGGTTCATCAAGTATTAATACATCAGGGTGAGTCATTAAAGCTTTTGCTATTGCAATCTTTTGTTGATTTCCTCCACTTAAATTTCTTATTAGTTGATTTTCACTTGGAGTTTTTATTCTCATTCTATCTATATAATTTTTAACTCTTTCAAGTTCTTTAAATTTATTTATTTTAAATAAAGATGATACTCTATCTAAAGATGATATAGACATATTTTCTTTAACTGATAAATCAAGTATTAACCCGTCTCCTTTTCTATCTTCAGAAACGTATGCTATTCTATTTTTAAGTGCATCTTTAGCACTTTTATTATCTATTAATTTTCCGTACTTGTATATTTGACCACTAGTCTTTTTAAAGTGACCATATATAGTTTTGGCAAGTTCCGTTCTTCCTGCCCCCATTAAACCTGATATTCCTAAAATCTCTCCTGCTTTAACTTCAAAGCTTATATTATTTATATATTCATTAGTAAGATTTTTAACTTCTAATACTGTCTCTCCCATTTTTGTTTTCACTCTTGGAAATTGGTCTGTAAGTTTTCTTCCTACCATCATTTCTATCATCTTATCTTCATCTAAGTTTGATACTTCTTCATATCCAACGTACTTTCCATCTCTAAGAACTGTTATAGCATCACATATTTCAAATATTTCTTTTAATCTATGAGATATATAAACTATTGCCTTACCTTCATTTTTAAGTTCGTTTATTACATTAAATAAACTTTTTGTTTCTTTATCAGTAAGAGCATCTGTTGGCTCATCCATGATTATTATTTTTGCATCTAGTGATAATGCCTTTGCTATTTCTACCATTTGCATTTGAGCTATACTTAAGTTTTCTACTAATTCTTTTGAACTTATTTCTACATTTAATTTTTGTAATAATTTATCTGCATCAGCATGAAGCTTATTAAAATCTATTCTAAATCCACTTTTAGGCTCACGACCTAAGAATATATTTTCACCTATACTTAAATCTTTAACTAAGTTAAGTTCTTGGTGTATTATAGCTATTCCCTTTTCACCTGCATCTTTTGGACCTTTTATATCTGTTTCTATTCCTTGGTAGAATATTTGCCCACCATCTTTTTTGTAAACTCCACTTAATATTTTCATAAGTGTAGATTTTCCTGCTCCATTTTCTCCCATAAGTGCCATTACACGACCTTCATATAACTCTAAATTTACACCATCTAAAGCTTTTACACCTGGGAACTCTTTAACTATATTGTTCATTTTCAGAATCGGTTTATTCATTTTATTACCTCTTAATGTTCATAATAATTTTGTCTAGAATACTACACCTGATTTTAATATTATATTTGCATATGGAGAACATTCTCCAGTTCTTACTACTGCCTTACTCTCTTTTGTCATATTTTTAAATTCTTCATGACTTACTTTAGTTACTTTTATATTTTCAAATCTTTTTAGTATTTCTTTGTATATAGCATTGTTTTTACCTTCTATTTCACTAGCTATTACTATTTCTTCAACGCATAATTCTTCAAGTACTACATCTAATGTATCTAAAAATGATGGTACATCATGTGTTAATGCTAAATCTATTCTAGATACATTTTCAGGAATAGGTAATCCACAGTCTCCGATAGTTAAACTATCAGTATGTCCCATTTTTGATATTGTATATGATAATTCACTATTTATAAGTTTAGTTCTTTTCATTTTTTCTACCCCCTAAAGTTTAATACATCATTAAGTGTTGGTAGAGAACTTTGAGCTCCTTCTTTCATAACACTAAGTGCTCCAACTTTTGATGCAAAATCCATTGCTTCTTCAACATGTTTATCATTTGCAAATGCTACTGACAACGCTCCTGTGTAACTATCTCCTGCTGCAGTTGTATCTACAGCATCTACTTTATATGCTTTTTTAAACATTGATTTTTCTTTATTTATATATAAACTTCCTTTTGAACCTAATGTAACTATAAGTTCTTTAACACCTTTTTCAATCATTATCTTTGCAGCTTTTAATATATCATCTTCAGAATTTATTTCTACTCCACTTATTATTTCAAGCTCTGTTTCATTAGGAGTTAATAGATCAACATTTTCTATTAATTCATCTTCTAATTTAACAGCTGGTGCTGGATTAAGTATTGTATACTTGTTAAGCTCTTTTGCTCTTTTAAGTGCATACTTTATAGTATCAAGAGGTGTCTCAAGTTGAACAACTACTATATCACTATTTTTAATAGCATCTAAATTTTTATCTATATAAGATTTATCTACCTTATAGTTAGCTCCTGGAGCAACTACTATTGAATTTTCTGCATTTTTATCTACTGTTATAAGAGCTACACCAGTAGGTCCTTTTTCTATATTTATGTATCTTGTATCTACATTATCATTTTTAAGTGCATTTATCATTGTTTGACCGAAACTATCATCTCCAACTTTTCCTATCATAGATACATTAGCTCCTAATCTTGCCATAGCAACTGCTTGATTAGCACCTTTTCCGCCAGGTACTTCTTTGAAGTTACTTCCTATTAATGTTTGTCCACCTTTAGGCATAGTATCTACTTTAACTACTAAATCCATATTAAGGCTACCTATTACACATATTTTTTTCATGTCTACCTCCTAACAAATACACTATCTATATTATTTTTTAAAATATTTTTATCGTTATCATTTAATTACTTTATATAGAGTATCATATTAATTTATTTAGTGCAACATATTAATTGTTTTTTATTTATATTAATTAATATTTAGACATTTTAAAACACCTATTGTTATTTTTTTACCATAAAATAGGTGTTTTTAGATATAATTATTCATCTTTTATAATTTATGTTACACTCATATATTTTTAATATATTTTAAGCTTGAAATTAATTTAAAGACCATTTTTTTACTTTACCTAACATAGTAACAGACCCATTTGAGACCATTACACTACCTTTATTTCGTATTGAGTAAATCGTTTTTATTCTGAACCTTATTTTAAATTATATCCAACTTTTTTCTTTTCTACGTTTTAAAATAAACCTCATAATTTCCATTAATCTCTTTTCATCTTTGCTTCTGAATAAGAAAGCGTGATTTACCTAATACTGTATACTAAATTATTTCATTATATGTTTGAAATTATTGTTTTATCATGAAATAAATAAATTAAGTAATAAAAAAATGCTGTGAATAATTCACAGCATCTTTTTATATATTTTCTATTTTTAATTTAAATTCTTTACTCTGTTTTATAGGAAGTATAACTATAAATTCGCTACCTAATCCTAATTCACTTTCTACATATATTTTCCCTCTATGAAGCTCTATTATTTGCCTTGATAGTGTTAATCCTAAACCATTTCCACCATATTCTTCTGTTGTGTCTTCATAAGCTTGTGTAAATCTGTCAAATATTGACTCATGATATTTAGGGTCTATTCCTATTCCTGTATCTTTAACTGAGATTCTTACAGCTTTACCTAAATCCCATATATTGACTTCTATTTTACCCTTAGGTTTTGTAAACTTAATTGCATTCGATATAAGATTTATAATTGTTCTTTCAATTTCTAAGTTATCACATTCTATATATTTTTCTTCTATATCAGGTTCTATAATAAGTTGAATTCCTTTTTCTTCAATATAGTCCTTCATAGAAAGAACAGCTTCTTCAACTAAATAAATAATATCATATTTTTTTATATTTAACTTGTAACTTCCTGACTCTATTTTCGATGTATGAATTATGTTGTCTATTAAGCTAATTAGTCTATTGCAATTTTTATCCATAATTTTCATATGATGGCTTATTTTTTCCTTTGGTATATGTTCTTCTTTTTTGTTTAAATTTTCTATAAGATTTCGAATTGAAACTATAACATTTAAAGGTGTTCTTAGTTCATGTGATAAGTTTACAAAATAATTATTCTTATATTTTTCCTGTTTTAGTAATTTTAAATAAAGATCTTTATTTTCAGCTAGTTTTTTATTTAATTCTATAGTTCTTTGCTTTACTAGTCCATCTAATATTTTAACCCTATTCCATACTATAAATACTATACCTAGTAAAATAGATATGTACCCCATATATGCAATGGGTGTTTTCCATAATGGATTTTCTATTTCTATATTTATTTGAGAAGGATTGCTCCATTTCCCACTAGAATTTCTTCCAACTACTTCAAAGGTATATTTGCCTGGTTCTAAATTAGTATAGCTTGCATTATTTCTATTCTCTGAAAAAACCCAGTCTTTATCTAATCCAGATAATTTATATGCATATTGTATTTTACTTGTATTTCTATAGTCTGGAACAAAAAAATTAAATTGTAATTGATTATTCTCATAACTTAATTTCATATCACTTGTTAATGATAGCAATTCACCATTACTACTAATATCTTCTATAGTAACATCTGGTGTAAAATATTTTTCCTTTAAAGTTTCTGGTACAAAGCTGGTTAATCCATTTATTCCTCCAAAGAATATTTCACCATTTTTACTTTTATAATATGAATACTGGTTAAATTCATTTGATTGAAGACCATCTGTACTATCAAAATTTATGAATTTCTCTTTATGAACATCAAATTTTGAAATACCATAATTAGTGCTTATCCATACATCTTCATACTTATCTAAAATCACTCCATATACAAAATTATTAGCTAGTCCATCATATTCTGTATATCTAGTAATTTCTTCACTTTCTTTATTGAATTTAATTAAACCATAATCAGTTCCAACCCAAATATTACCTTTACTATCTGCGTTAACTGATAGTACTGTATCATTACTTTGTTCGCTTGTTCTAACAAAGTTATAGCTTTTAACTTTCTTTGTAGCTTTGTCGTATTTTATTAATTCACCTTCAACTCCTCCTGCAAACCACATGGTTTTATCCTTATCTTCAACTATATCTGCAATTGAGTCTTTATTTACTCCAATTTGTTTAAATATTTCTGTATAGTTAGTGAATTTATTTTTTCTATCAAAGCTACATAATCCGTCCTTAGTACCAATCCAAAGTGTTTCTTCACTATCTATATATAAACTTCTTACATCATTATTAGATAATCCATCTTCTTCTTTGTATACTGTAATTTTGTTTGTGCTTTTATCAAGTTTATTCAATCCATATTCAGTCGCTATCCAAATTTCATTATTTATTCCTGTTATATCTCTTACTAAATCATTACTAAGAGATATATCACTATTATTATTTATCCTAGTTACTTCATTGTTTTTTCTATCAAATATGTTAATACCGTTATGGTTTGTTCCTATCCATAATAATTCTTCATTATCTTCATATATCCCTGAAATCATATTTTCACTTAAAGAGTTTTTATTAAGAGGATCATTTTTATAGTGGTTAAATAAATTATCTGGATTAAATAAGCTTGCTCCCGACCATGTACCAATCCAAATAGTACCTACTTTAGATTCATATAAACTTAAGACCTCGTTAGAAGACAAGCTCCTATTATCATATCCTTTTGATCTATATGTAGTGAAATTGTTAGTTTTTTCATCAAGTTTACTAAGTCCATGATCAGTTGCAATCCATACAATATTACGACTATCTCTTAATATATCTTTGACATAATTTCCTGCGATGCTATTAGTATCTTTTGATGCCATAAATTTTTCTACTTTTCCATTACTTAGATCAATTTTATTTAGTCCAGCATAATAGGTTCCTATCCATAAAAAATTTAAATCGTCTATATAAACCTTATAAATATAATTACTACTAATAGCGTTTTCATCTTCATCATTTGCATAATATTTAACTACCTTATTAGTATCTTTACTTATTCTATTAAGCCCTTCTTTAGTACCAACCCAATAATATCCATTATTATCTTCTGCTATTGAATTTATAAATTGATTACTTAATGAATAGTCTTCATCTTTAGAATCATACAATCTAATAAAATTATCATTTTTTTTATCATATTTATTTAGTCCATTTTCTGTTGCTATTAATATATCTCCTTCTTTAGATACTAATATGTCTTTTATCTGATTATTAGAGATATTGCATCCATTTTTATTAGATAAATAGTTTGTTATACTTTTACTTTTATCATTATTAATTTTATTTAACCCCTTAGTTGTAGCCACCCAAATATTACCTTCTAAATCCTCTGCTATATCTGTTACTTGATTTCCGCTAAGACTATTTTCTTCATCTTTCTTAGATTTATATACTTCAAATTTATGACCATTGTACTTATTTAATCCATCACTTGTTCCAAGCCACATATACCCATTACTGTCTTGGAATATAGATTTTATAGTAGTTTGAGATAATCCATCTCCTATTGTTATTCTTTTAAAATTTCTATTTTCTTCATTATTTATAGCTGATACATCTTCTACCCTTAGACCTATTAGCAATAATGAAAATAATATACTAGCAAGTATCCCCTTAGTTCCCCTATTCATTATTTCACCCTTTGCTTTATTTAATTCGTCTCTAAATTATACCATTTTTTACTATTTATTGTATACAAAATTACATAAAGCAACATATAAAAAGGACTAATTTAGATTAAATTAGTCCTTTTATCTTTATTTATGATTTTCTATTATAGTTTTTGTAGTATCCACATCTTTAGCAACACATCTTTGGCTGTTTATTCTCTCTGATACTAACATTACATTAACTATATCTTTTAATTCTTTTATTAAGTTATCTATATCCTTTTTATTAACTTCTTTACTCTCATCTTTATTATCTAATATAGTTTTTGTTGTATCTACATCTTTAGCAACACATCTTTGGCTATTTATTCTTTCTGATACTAATACTGTATTTATAATTCCTTTAGCTTCATCTGCTAGTTCTTTAATTTGTTCTGTAGTAAATTCTTCACTCTCATCCTTATTGTCTAATATAGTCTTTGTTGTGTCTACATCTTTTGCAACACATCTTTGACTGTTCACTCTTTCTGATACTAGTACGGTATTTGCTATTCCTTTTATTTCTTTTGTTAATGATTGTAATTCTTTTCCTATTGTATCTAAGTCATGTTGAGTGAATTCTTCACTTTCATCTTTATGATTTAGTATAGTCTTTGTTGTATCAATATCTTTTGCAACACATCTTTGGCTATTTATTCTTTCTGATACTAACATTGTGTTTAATAGACCTAATAGTTCTTCTTTTAAACTAATTAGACCTTCTTTTAAGTTTTTCATATAGCTCACCTCGCTGATAATTTTAATCTTCTTTATTATATTTTTATAATTTGAAATATACAAGAACTTTTTTACAAAAATATTTTAACCTTAATTTAACTTTATATTAAAATACCCATATTTCATGGAAATATGAGTATTTTTCTTTATTAATAGTTTTTATATAACACTAAGTATCATTACAGATACAAGAGCAACCATTGAAGCTGCTAATAATAATTTAGTACTTCTTCTTTTTTTATCTTTAGTATCAACTTCATTAAATTCTTCAATTTCTTGAACTTCTTCTTCTATATCTGCCTTTTCGTACATTATAGAGCTTAAATCTATTATTATATCTTGAATATTATTGTATTTTTTATCTCTGCTTAAAAGTCTTTTTATAACATTTATAAGTTCATCGTTTCCATTTATCGCTTTTAATTCATTCCATGCGATACCTTTATCTATAAGTCTAAGCATTTCCTCATCATTATTAGCTTCTCCAAATGGTAATTTTTTAAATATAGATTCAAATAAAATAAGTCCTAAAGTAAAGTAATCACTTTCTTCATCTGTATAGTTGATACATAATTGATGAGGGCATAAATATTTAACTTCGTCACATACTCTTAAATTTACGCCATTATTAGCCTTAGTTGTTCCAAATCCAAATATTTTCACATTATACATTTCATCTACTATTATATTCCCTGGATTCAAATCTCCATGATATACACGGTTTGTATGAGTCACTTCTAATGCTTTTAGAATTTGTGTTGATATATTTATAATTGCTTCTAAATGTAGGTAGTTTCCAGATATTAAATCATCAAGACCAATTCCTTCGCTGTATTCACTAACTATATAATATAGTGTAGTTAATTCTGTGCAATGAATTCCAACATCTATTATTTTTAATATATAGGGTGAGTGTATTTGCTTAATCATTGTACTTTCATCTATTAAGTTTGACACAAAATCTTCATATATATTAGGATTATGTTCTATTACCTTTATAAGTACCGTTTTATTATCATAAGCATCTCTTGCTTTATAAATTTTGTTAAGGTCAATATCCCCTGCACAATTTATTATCTCATATCTATTGCCTATAAAATTCAACTTTTTCTCCCCCCTTTCCTATCCTTTTATAAGAATAATTATATCAATTTGTGTAATATTTTTCCATATATTGTAGTATTATATTTTTCTTAATTTAATAAAAAATTCACTTTACTCATATCGCTCAAGTAATTCGCCCATACGTGGCTCAAACGACCGACAAACCAGGTCCGTTTCTTGAAAAACTGTGTTTACGAATAATTTTAATCTTAGTAGTTGGAAATTATATTTATCCATAAACCAGATAAAATAAAATTTCCTTATATGTAAAAAACCGCACATATTTTATATGTACGGTTTTTGTTAGGATTACTTTAATTAGTATATATTTTTAATAAACTTGAATTTATTATATCTCTTTTTTTTATATATTTAAATAGTAAATAATTGAATATCTATTGATTTTATTCTAGCTCACAATTTTTAGGTGATAATATTTAAAATCATTTTTATACAGTATTTTTATTATTTCTTAGGCTTTTTATATACACTCTTTGCTATATACTCAGTTTGTATCGTTTTACCACTTCCATCTTTATACACTCTGTATGTTTTAGCTGCATCTTTACCATTTTCTTTAAATGCATCTACTTTTATAGATATATTTTTTTTATCATTTACATTACCATAAATTTTAGACGTTACTGTTCCATTTCCTACACTAGTTTTTACATATACAGGATGCTTATATGGATTTTTAAATCTAAAATCTGTTCCTCCATCATTTACCATAGCATCTTGGCCTATAGGTGCATATGTTGATAATAGTGAATGATTTCTAACAGATGTTACATTAACTCCTGAGTATAATACTGCATTATATAAAGTTGTTGAAACTTGGCAAACCCCTCCACCAAGACCTTCTTGCAACTCTCCATTTACTATAACTGGTGCATCTTTGTATCCATTTGATCTAGTTCTCATTCCTGTTAGATTATTATATGAAAACTCTTCACCTGGCATTAGTAATACGTCACTACTTTTTCTAGCTGATACACTTATATTAGCAACTCTATTTGGACTATTTCCAAATTTAGTAGTGTATTGTCCTAGTAGTGCATTTACACTTTGAGCATCTTCAGTTGTAACGTGCGGCTTCTTAATGTCAACTTTAAGTTCTATATCACCATGTTTCTTACTTTCAAGCATATTATAAATACTTTCTTTAGTTGATGCTATATCTAATTCTTTTCCTGTTTGAGATGAAGTCGTACTGATGCTTCCTCCATGAGATATGCTAACACTTGCATTTATCATATCTACATTTATTTTATCTGATATTTTCTTAATCGCTTGACTTAAAAGTGCTTCATCATAAGAAGGCTTTATTTCTAAATTTTTCTTATTTTTCTTAAGATTAAAATATCTTTTTATATTTTCAAAATATGAGTCCGTTTTAGTATAATTGAAAGCTTCATCTACAGCTTTTTCTACACTATATTTTAAATTTATATCTTGTGCTGAAATTTCATATTTTTGTCCATCATGCACTAAATTTATACTTTTAGGAGCATTACTTGCATGGACACTTTCAATAGCTTTTTCTTTTGTCATGTCTGACACATCAACACCTTCTATTGAAATATTTTTAGCTATAGTATTACTGTATATATATGTTTGGTTGAAATGGTCTAACATAAACCCTAAAATAAAAACAGTCGCAGCAAGTGATATTATTAAATTTTTATGTTTCGACTTTTTATGTTTCTTTGACCTTTTTGATTTTTTAGGCTTTCTCGTTTCATTACTAGCTTTTTTACTTACGTTTTTCTCAGTTTCTTTTTTGATCATTACCCCACCTCATTTTTAAGACTAAGTAGATTATATTTTAATATATTTTTTTAAACAAGATATTGATGTCATATGTAACCTTATTGTTACAATTTCCTTAAATTTTCCCTATAATTGGATAGTGGTCTGACAATTTTATCTTATCAACGACATAATCATCTATTAGAATTATTTTATCTATAAATATATAATCTATTCTTGCATCAGTTTTAAAAAAAGTACATATATCATACTTTCCTGTATATACTGCCATATCATTATAATTACTTAAACTTATATTTTTTTCATTAAAATCACCACATATAATACTTTTACCCTCCACATTATACAAATAACTTAATATTTCATTTATTTGGGTTTGTCTTTCATATTTATCTAACCCTAAATGAGTATTTATAATATTCATCTTTCCATACTCCGAAAGTATGTTTGCATTCAAAAAACCTCTTTGTTCGTTTTTACTAGTTAGTAGAGTATGTTCATTATTATATATTTCTTTATTTGAAAATATACATATACCATACATCACTCCAGGCTTAATTACGTTAGCAGCAAATACACCATCCATTTTTAGATCTGATTTTAATTTTGCAAATTGAGGGTAAAGTACTTCTTGTAGGCAAATAACATCTGCATCTAAATTTTTTAAATACTTAGAAATTTTCCCTAAAGTTATTTTATTATTTGCATCCATACCTTTATGAATATTATAGGATACAATCTTCATAATAATTTCCTCCTTTTATACTTTTATTATTTTTTTATTATCCTTGCATCAAAATTAAGATATTGCTATAGATGGCTATTTTACTGTATAATACGAAAAAACCTAGCTTAGTATCGTATTTTACCCAAGCTAGGTTTTACTCAATCGTTTTATATTAAATTTATACATTTATTAATGTTTAATCTCCTTTTTTATTTTGGTAAATTTTCCTTGGCTACCAACAAATGCAAATCCCATTTTTTTATATATTTCATTTAACTCCATTAAAGTAACTTCCCCATTTTTTAAATTTGCTAACGTTATATCTTGTATTTTTCTAGGTGTAATTATCATCAGTTCCTACTCCTTTTAAGTTAGTTATATTATATTATATTTTTATATTTTTAATTTATTCCACTTTTAATTAATTATTTTTATAAGATATTTTATAAATTATTTTTAATTTACATTTTCAAACAATCGTTCTTACAAGTTTATTATACACCAAACAATCGTTCGATTTCAATATAAAAAATATATTTCTTTTACATTTTTTTATTTTTTTCTACATAAAATTTATTTCCTAGTATTTAATATCAATATATATAAAAAAAATACTAATTTTGTAATATTATAGATGATACCTTTTCTTGTATATTTTATTTATTAGTAGTACTATTATCTTAAAGAGGTATCTATTTAAATTTAAAATATCATTTTAAGCAAGATATACAATATATTATACAAGGTAGGGGGATACTGTTGAAAAGCAAAACTAATAATACTATTGAATTTAAACCAAAAGATAGTTCTGGATATGATTTTAATAAAAAACATCCACTTAATAATAAAAACTTAGGTGACTCTGCTAAGGTTATTCCTTATTCTAAAAGAAAGAAAAAAAATAAACTTAAGTCCTTAAAAATAAATAAACAAGTGGATAAATTCGAAAATTTACATCCTTTTTTTAAAAAATATAAACCTATTATAATATTATTTATTGTTATGCTATTTATTTCTTTTATATCTTTCATAAATAAAAAGGCTCTAAATAATAGCTACGGACATGATAACAAGTACTTTTTTTCAAATTTTGCAATTGGTGTAACTTCACTTGATTACCAACTTGCATATGAAACATAACTTATATACCGGTTATATAAAAATTAATAATTTAATAAAGGATGCATGTACCATTAGTACATGCACCTTTTATTAACATATAAAGTTATAACTATTTTTTAATAGTATCTTTAACCACTTTACCTACAGCTTTACCAGTATTTAAAGTTTCTTTACCTACATTATATCCACCTTTTATAGCTTCTTTAGCAACAGATCCTACTCCATTTATTACTTCTTTTCCTATCTGTTCTACTGGATCTACAACTTTTTTAATTGTTTTTTCAACTTTTCCTTGTTCTCTAGGTGTTTGTGCCATCTATCACATCTCCAATATATAATAAAATTTATTACATAAATCTACCCTTTAATACATTTTATGCGCGTACATTTTATTTGTTACAATAATAGTTATATGTAAAATAATTATTAGTTAGATATGCTTTTAATTTTTGTGTTGAATTTATAACTTTGGCATAAAAATAAAAAACTAGAGGAAGTTCCTCTAGTTTTTATTTTTATAATTATACGTATGCTTTTAATTTAGTTATTAAACTTTCTTTTGGCATAAATCCAACCATTGTTTCTACAGGTTCTCCACCTTTGAAAACTATTATTGTTGGCACTGTACTTACATTATATTTTCTTGCTATATCTAAACTCTCGTCTATATCCACTTTACCAAAACCAATCTGAGCACCCATATCACTTGCTACTTCTTCAAATACTGGAGCTAGCATTTTACATGGACCACACCAAGTAGCAAAAAATCTACTACGTATACCCCGTCTCCACCTTCTACATTTGCTATAAATTCATTTGTACTTAATACATTTGCCATAACTATTCTCCTTTAATTATAATTTTATATACCATAGTTATTATTTACTTTTTTTATTATTTTACTTCTTATTTTGTGTATTATTTTATTTAAACTAAGTCTATTGATTATTTTTCCTCTTATCTTTTATATTGTCTATTATAACAACTAAACATAATATAAATGCTTCATCTTCAAAGTTTATGTTAACACTATAATTATCAGTAAAAGCAAAAAGTTCTTTGCTTGCTGTTGCTATAACTTTATTCCCTTGAAATATCTCATAATCTATTCCAAAAATATCCCCTTTTACAGTCAAATCTCCATAATTACTATTTATTTTTATATTATCTTTAAAAAAAGTTAGCTTTTGATCTACAGCTGCTACTACTTTATTATTTTCAAGAATCTCGTAATTACTCATAAATGTTAACAGTTTTTCCTTTACGCTATAAATTATTGAACTATTTTTCATAATATCAAATTGTAGACCTATAGATAAAAACTTTTTATCTATAAAAATGCATCTTCTTCATATTCATTCCTTATCCAAAAGTCTTCTTTAATTTTAAATAATTTAGATTTCATATAATATTTCATATTTTTCCCCTTTAAATTAATATTCTTTAATATTAATTTAATTCTATCATATCTATTTATAAATTTTAACTTTTATATTTACATATATTTTATTATATATTATAATAGCTTTAGGGAAAACTTGTACCAGCGGGTATAAGTCGACGCTAGCCCAAAAAACACCTATCTTTGATAGGTGTTTTTATATTTATAAAAGTTTTATACTATAACTTTATTATCTAATATATATTCATTTTTATTAAATTTATCTTTTTCCAATCTACTTTTCTCACTGTTAACAACTCTAGAAGATACTTTATTTGCAATATGACAACATTCTTCAAAACTACATCCTAAAGAGTATGATGAAATTATAGCTCCTATATGACTATCTCCAGCTCCTATAGTATTTATTACTTCAGTTTTTATAGCCTCTACAAATTTATAATTATCTTTATCAAAATAAAGCACTCCATTTTCTCCAAGAGTGATAAATACAGTATTATTAGTTATATTATTCAAGTATTTAGCCGCACTTAGTACATCTTTTTCATTAGTAAATTTTACAGCTTCTTCTTCATTAAGGTGAAGTATTGGATTTAATTTAAATATCTTATTTAAAATTTCTTTTTCTATAAAGTTAATTCTTGGACCTGGACCAAAAAATAAATTTTTATTTCTTTGTTTTTCTAACCAACTAGATATAATACACCCGTTATAGCCTTCCATTTCATAGCCTGATATGTATATATTTTTATAATTACTACTATCTATATTATCTAACCAGTTCATTTTATATCTATATTCCATTCCTTTTATAGTTATAAACGTCCTTTCTCCATCATTTTCTACTAAACATAAGCAATAACCATTATCTTCTCCATCTTCTTTTATGTGTATTTTATAATTATTTTCCACAAGTTCTTTTTTTATTAAACTTGCATATATACCTTCTCCAACTGGAGATATTAAATCATGTTCTACCCCAAAATTTTTTAATATTGTTGCTACATTATAAGCGCATCCTCCCATGGAAATAACTTGCTTTTTACATAAAATATCATCATTTGTTTTTGGTAATGAGTCTACATTTATTATTACATCTACATATACATTACCAATTATCAAAGTCTTCATCTTGCATCCCCCTGTTAAGTTATTACTTATTGATTTATATTAAATTCAATATAATCTATACTTTTCCTTTTGATAATTAAATTCTTTTATTTTGGAACATAAAAAAACACCTAACTCTAGGTGTCTTTGTTTACTATTGGTGCCCAGAGGCGGA
>NZ_JAFFPK010000048.1 GCF_017590215.1 Clostridium sp. CCUG 7971 | reverse complement strand
TCGATGAGGGAATATGCAAAAGGTAAAAATGCAATGATACTTTATGGAATGGGAGTTACTCAATTTTCACAGGCAGTAGATGTTGTAAAAGGATTGGCATCAATTGCGCTTTTAACTGGAAATTTTGGAAGAGAAAGTGTTGGAATAGGACCAGTTCGTGGTCAAAATAATGTTCAAGGAACTTGTGATATGGGAGTACTTCCTAATGTATATCCAGGATATCAAAATGTAGCAGATGAGAAGATAAGAGAAAAATTTGAAAAAGCATGGGAAGTAAGCTTATCGCCTAAAAATGGATATAGTTTAACTCAAGTCCCAGATTTAGTTTTAAAAGATAAAAAACTAAAAGCATATTATATATTTGGTGAAGATCCAGTGCAAAGTGATCCAGACGCGAATGAAGTGAGAGAAACTTTAGATGAATTAGAATTTGTTATTGTTCAAGATATATTTATGAACAAAACAGCACTTCATGCAGATGTAGTATTGCCATCTACTTCATGGGGAGAACATGATGGAGTCTATACTTGTGCGGATAGAGGATTTCAATTAATGAGAAAAGCAGTAGAGCCAAAAGGAGATGTGAAAACAGATTGGCAGATAATTTGTGAAATTTCAACAGCCATGGGATATAAAATGGAATATAACAATACTAAAGAAATATGGGATGAAATGAGAAATCTATGTCCAAGTTTCTATGGCGCTACCTATGAAAAAATGGAGAAACTAGGATCTGTTCAATGGCCTTGTGAAAATGAAGATATGAATGATGTAGGAACTAAGTACTTATATGAAGGTGAAACATTCTCAACTCCAAATGGTAAAGGTAATTTATTTGCTACAGAATGGAGACCTCCATTTGAAATGGAAGATGAGGAATATCCTTTTAGTTTATGTACTGTAAGAGAGGTTGGCCATTATTCAGTTAGAACAATGACAGGAAATTGTAGAGCACTAAGAAGTCTTGAAGATGAACCGGGTTATCTTCAAATAAGTGTTGAAGATGCAGAAAAATTAGATATAAAAGAAAATGAATTAATAAGAGTAAGTTCAAGAAGAGGTAGTGTAATAACTAGGGCTTTAGTAACTGATAGAGTTAAAAAGGGAGCTACCTATATGACTTATCAATGGTGGATAGGGGCTTGTAATGAACTTACAATTGCTAAGTTAGATCCTGTTTCTAAAACACCAGAGTATAAGTATTGTGCTGTTAAAGTTGAAAAAATTGAAAATCAACAGTGGGCAGAAAACTATATTAAAGATGAGTATAAAAAAATAAGAGAAAGTATGATGATTAAGAAGGAAAATATATGATAAATTCAACTTTAAAAGTTCCAATAACAAAATTTGAAGATTTTAAAATGAATAATTTAGATGAAGACATTGTAGTGGAATACCCTCTAAAAATTATTTTAAATAATGTGGATATAGGGACATTGTTGTGCACTCCATACAATCTTTATGAACTTGTAGTTGGATTTATCAAAAATAAAGGATATATAGATAAATTTAAAGATTTAGATGTTTTGAAAATTGATAAAGAAAATAGAGTTGCTATAGTAAATACCAATAATAAAAGAATAAATATTAAAGATTTAAGTACTTCAAAATCAGATATTAGTATTAACATAGAAAGTATCTATAAAATTATGGAGAGGAATTTAACTTACTCAAGTTTATTTAAAGATACTGGAGGTGTTCATAGTGTATCCATATTCGATGATAATAAAGAAATTATAATATGTGAAGATGTTGCAAGGCATAATGCAATGGATAAGGCTATAGGTTATTGTATTATTAATGATATATCTTTAGAGGATAAGATAGTTGTAGTTAGTGGTAGAATTTCTCAGGAAATGATGTTAAAAGCTGTTAATAATAGTATACCTATAGTTGTATCTAAATCAGCTCCGACTAATTTATCAATAGAACTTGCAAAAAAACTAAATATAACTCTTATCGGGTTTGTAAGAGGGAAAAGAATGAATATTTATGCAAATGATCATAGAGTTATAATTAAATAAACTTAATTTAAGTTTAAAAGGTGGGGGAATATGAAAAAATGTATATCTTCATTTGTAGTAGCAGACTACAGTAAATGTATAGGTTGTAGAGCTTGTGAGTTAGCTTGTTTTGTTTCTCATAATAAAAATAATAATATAGGGTTTACAGTTGGAACTGTTGAAGTACCCATTATACCAAGGTTATATTTAGTCAAGGATAAACATTCATGTATTCCAATACAGTGTAGACATTGTGAAGATGCACCATGTTTAAATAGCTGTATAAATGGAGCTATTAAAAAAGAAAACAACATAATGTTTATAGACGAAGACTTATGTGTAGGGTGTAAAACATGTCTATTAGCATGCCCTATAGGGGCAATAGACCTACAATCTCAATATAAAGAAGGAAAAAAGGTAGAACAAATAAATTTAGATGATGGAAAAAAAATAGCATATAAATGTGACTTATGCAAAGATAGCGAAAAAATAGCATGTATAAATGCATGTCCTAATAAAGCCTTAAAGTTAATTGATCCAATAGATGATAAAAAACAGAAAAATAAAAAAGCTGCAATAAGTTTATTAATGACTAAAAACTAAAGGGATATGGGGGATTTTATGATAGTTAATATAGATGAAGAGGTATGTACAGGATGTAAACAATGCTCTAAAGTATGTCCAGTAGATGCAATTTATGGAGAAGAAGGCTTACCTCAAAGGATAGATACTAATAAATGTGTTATATGTGGTCAGTGTATTCAAATTTGTAAATCATATGCTTCTATTATAGATGAAGGCTATGAGTTTTTAGATAACAAACGAAAAGAAAGAAAACTTCCAGTTAGTTTAAAAGAACCATTATTTGCAGCTTTTAATACTTGCGATATAGAAAAAGTTAAAGAAGCTTTAAAAGATCCAGAAATTTTTACAGTAGTTCAATGTGCACCGGCAGTAAGAGTAGCTTTAGGTGAAGATTTTGGTTACGATTTAGGAGTTTTAACGCCAGGAAAAATGGCAACAGCCCTTAGAAAATTAAATTTTGATAGAGTTTATGACACCAACTTTGCAGCAGACTTAACTATAATGGAAGAAGGCAGTGAGCTTATAAAAAGAGTAAGTGAAAATAAAAATTTACCTATGTTTACTTCTTGCTGTCCTGCTTGGGTTAAATTTATGGAAGATAATTACCCACATTTAATCCATCACTTATCTTCTTGTAAATCACCACAGCAAATGGGTGGAACTGTATTTAAAACTTACGGTTCAAAACTAAATAAAATAGAGCCATCAAAAATATATAGTGTGTCTATAATGCCATGTACATGCAAAAAGTATGAGTGCGATAGAGAAGAAATGAATTCAAGTGGATATAAGGATGTGGATGTTGTTTTAACAACAAGAGAGTTAGCTTATTTAATAAAAGAAATGAATATAGATTTTAAAAATATTATAGAAGGCAAATTTGATGATATATTAGGAAATTATACGGGAGCTGCTACAATATTTGGAGTGACTGGTGGCGTTATGGAAGCTGCTATTAGAACTGGTTATGAGTTAATAACAAAAGAAAGTATACCTAAAATAGATATTTTAGAGGTAAGAGGAGACAGTGAAATTAGAAAGTCGACTATAAAAGTTGGAGAATTAAACTTAAGAGTTGGAGTTATTAGTGGGCTTAAGAATGTAGTATCAATTTTAAAAGATTTAGAGGATGGAAATTTGGATTTAGATTTTATAGAGGTTATGACCTGTCCTGCTGGATGTGTAAGTGGAGGTGGTCAGCCGAAGTTATTATTAGAAGAATACAGAGATATTGCATATTCAAATAGAGCAAAATCAATTTATAATCATGATAGTAACTTAGATATTAGGAAATCCCATGAAAATCCTGCAATAAAACAAATATATAAAGATTACTTAGGTGAGCCACTAGGAGAAAAGTCACATAAGCTGTTACACACAAAGTATTGTATGGGAAGGGAAGTGACTAATTAATGAATTCTTTTGTAATAGCAGATCCAAATAAATGTATAGGATGCAGAACTTGCATGATAGCTTGTGTAGTTGCTCATAATAACGAAAATATATTTGAAAAAAATATAGATGATATAAATTTTAATCCTAAATTAGATGTTATAAAAACTAATAAAGTAAGTGCTCCTGTACAATGTAGACATTGTGAGGATGCGGTTTGTGTAAATGTATGCCCAAATGGATGTATAGTTAAAGTTAAAGATACAATAAAAATTTTAGAAGAAAAATGTGTAGGGTGTAAAACTTGTATGATTGCTTGTCCTATAGGTGCAATAGATTTAGCAAATTTAAAAGAAATTGATGAAAATAAGTTATGCTTCAAAGAAAAAATGGTAGCTAATAAGTGTGACTTATGTGTTGAAAGTGAAGGTGGACCTCAATGTGTTAAAGTATGTCCAACACAAGCATTTAAAATAATTAAAAAAGAGGATTTAGATATTTCTGTAAAAAACAAAAGAAAATCAGCATCTAGTCGTATGGATTTTTAAATATAAAATATAAATAAAAAATATCGGATATTGAGTTAAATAACTTTATCCGATATTTTTTATGCTAAAAATTTTAATAAAAAGTAAAGAAAGTACAAGAAAATGGTTAAGAATTTGAAACTAATAGATATGGATATTTATGTTATAATAATATCAAATGATTAATAGCTTTATTGGGAGGTAAAATGAGTAATTCAGAAAAAATAATAGAAATAAAAGACCTTAAAATGACTTATGGCGATAAAGAGGTCTTAAAGGGAATAAATTTAGATATATATAAGGGGAATATAATAGGATATATCGGTTCAAATGGTGCAGGGAAAAGTACAACAATAAAAATACTTTTAGGTTTAGTAAAAGGTTATAGTGGAGAAGTATCTATATTTGGGAAAAACATCGAAAATGAAGATAACAATTATGAAGAAAAAATAGGATATGTTCCAGAAATAGCAAAAGTATACGAAAGCTTAACAGCAAGAGAATATCTTACATTTACGGGGCAAATATATGGACTTGATTATGAAGAATGTGATAAGAAAGCTTTAAAACTTATGGAAGTTTTAGGTATAGAAGAAGCATATAACTCAAGACTATCTTCTTTTTCAAAGGGAATGAAGCAAAAGGTTGTAATAATATCAGCTTTAATTCATAACCCAGATATATTATTTTTAGATGAGCCACTAAGTGGACTGGATGCAAACAGTGTTCTTCTCATAAAAGAGATACTACAAAAATTAAAGGAAGATGGTAAGACTATTTTTTATTCATCTCATATAATGGAAGTCGTTGAAAAGCTTAGTGATAGAATAATTCTTTTAAATGAAGGAAATATAGTGGCGGATGGTAACTTTGAAGAAATAAAAAATTGTAATTTTGAAGGTTCTCTAGAAGAAATATTTAATAATCTTACAGGATTTGATGAACATAGTGAACTTGCAGATAAATTTGTAGATATTTTAAAAGGAGAGTAGATATGAAGGAATTTTTTATGTTAAAAATCTTAGATTTATTCAAAGGTATCTACCAAAAATGTGGAGTAAACTATAAGATAATGAGATTAATTGTCCAATCTAAATTAGTAATGGATGGAAGACGTGGACAAAATGTAGCCGGATTTAATGAAGATACAACTAAAGATAAAAATTATTTTTTTACTGCATTAATAGTGTATGCAATAATAGGACTATTTTCAGCACCAATAGTTATTATGAATATAAATCCTATTATAAAAATGAGTTTATATTTTAGTTTCTTTATGATAATGATTTTAAGTGTTTTTATATCAGATTTTTCAAGTGTTATATTAGATATAAATGACAAAGATATAATAGTAACTAAAGGAGTAGATTCAAAAACCTTAAATGCAGCTAAAATTACCCATATATTTATATACATATCTCTTTTAAGTTTAGCAATAGGTGGAGGTGGGCTTATTGCATCATTTAGATATGGTATAATGTATTTTGTATTACTTTTAGTCAGCATATTATTTATAGATATATTAATGATTATAATAACTGCAAGTATGTATTTTGTTATATTAAAGTTATTTAGTGGAGAAAAACTAAAAGATATGATAAATACATTCCAAATAGGTTTTTTACTTATATTTGTAGTAGGATATCAATTTGTAGTAAGAGCTTTTAGTTTTATAGATATGGAGTTTGTATATGTTCCTAAAATATGGAATATACTACTTCCTCCAATGTGGTTTGGAGCTAATTTTAATATATTTTTAGGAGATGAACCAAATAATACAATAAGATTGTTAAGTATATTATCGTTAATAGTACCTATAGTATCAATATTCATATATATAAAGCTTATACCAACATTTGAATATAATCTTCAAAAATTAAGTGATAACACTTATAAGAAAATAAAAACTAAAGATAGCCTATCTTATAAAGCAAGTAAAATTATTTGTAAAAATAAAGAAGAAAGAACATTTTTTAATTTTGTATATAATGTATTAGACAAAGATAGAGACTTTAAAACTAAAGCATACCCATCGTTAGCCTTAGCTACTTTCATGCCATTTATAATGATGATGTCTTCATATGATTCAAGTGGGATAATAAATTATATAAACAGTTTAAGCAATGAGAAATATTACCTAATGGGATATATGTTTGTTTTAATGAGCCAAACTATAGTTACTACTCTTAAGTTCTCAAGTCAGTATGAAGCATCTTGGATTTATGATGTACTTCCTATAAAGGATGACAAAAATTTATATTCAGGTATGTTTAAAGCAAGTATCTATAAATTAATACTCCCAGTTTACATAGTTTTAAGTGTAGTATTTTTATTAATATTTAAAGCTAAAGTTATAATTCATTTAGCTGTTATGTTTGTAGCTATAATAGTTACTTCTATGGTTACATTTAAACTTAATAAAAAAGAGCGTCCTTTTTCATCAGAGTATAAAAATACTAACTCAGGTGAAAATATTTTGACTATGATAAAGTCGATGTTTGTTGTAGGGATTATAACTATAATACATTTTATAGTTAGTAGTAGTTTATTATATACAGGAATTTATTTTATAGTATTATTACTATTTATTAAATTAAGCTGGAATAAAATATTTAAAGTATAGGAAGATATAAAATAATTTATATATCTTATATTAAAATAATCAGTTAAGGTTGAAAATAATTTTAATTATTAGCAACCTTATTTAAAGGGGAAATAAAAATGGCATATATTTATACAATTCTAGCATATATAGGAATGGTATTAGCTTTTATAAATATATATAGTTTAAAAGTTAATAAATTTTTAATAATAATATACTCTTTTGTAATATATGTATTTTTATTAATTGCATATAAATATTTAGGAATATCGCCTTTGTACGTTGGAAATATTGTTATGTCGTTTATTATATATAAATTTACGAAGAAGATATCGCTTACTATTATAGTACCATTGAGCACAACTTTACTAAGTATGGTTGTTAATATTGTTTGTTACAATATACATTTTGATATATTTAATATAAGTATATGTAAGGATAATAATATATTAAATATAGGACTATATTATATAATTAATTATTTATTATTATTTTTATTGGCTAGATATATAAATAAATTAATAATGAGAAATATAGAAAAATTCAATGTCAAAATTCAAACAATGATTATATTAACTTCTATATTAGTACTAACCATATACTTAGAGACTATAAGGCAAATAAAATTACTTAGCATAGAAGATATAAATCAACCTTCAGGAAGAATACTATTGATTTTATATTTTATAACATTTATAGCTTTTTTATTTTTAGTAAGTATGGTAAATAACGAAAATAGATTGAAGGAAATAAATGAATATAATAAGAAATTAGAAATTATGACTAATGAGATGAAAAAATTTAGGCATGACTATAAAAATATTTTACTGTCTATGAATGGATATATGCAAGAAAATGATATGGAAGGCTTAAAAGAATTTTTCTATTCTAATATAGAGCCTTTAAGTGAAAATTTAAATTCATATAATTTTAATATTACATCAGTGTCAAATATAAAAAATATAGAATTAAAGGGGTTAATTTTATCTAAATTAATAAAGGCTGAAGAATTAGGAATAAATATAAATATAAATATCTATAAAAATATAAAAAATATAAATATGAACGTTGTAGATTTATGCAGAGTTTTAGGTATTATTTTAGATAACTGTATAGAAGCTAGCTTAGAATGTAAGAAACCTAATATAGATATATGCATAGACAGAAATTCAAGTTGTACATATTTTTTAATTTCAAATACATATATAAAGAAAATTGATAGTTTAGCCGAATTAATTAAAGGAGGAACTTCTACGAAAGGAATAAATAGAGGTATAGGATTGAGTAATTTAAATGAGATACTAGACAAATATGAAGATATCTGTTTTTCAATTAAATTAGATGAAAATTTTATACAAAAACTAGAGATATATAGCTAGGGGAGAGAGATATTTGAATATATTTATATGTGAAGACAATAAAGAACAAAGAAAAAATTTAAAAAATACTATAGAGGAGATATTAACTGATAAAGAAATAAAAGGTAAAATACAATTATCCACAAATTCAGCCTATGAAATATTAGATTATATAAACATAAATAACTCCAATGGGGTTTACTTTTTAGATATAGAAATAGGGCAAGATATAAATGGTATTGAGTTAGCTAGAAAGATAAATGACATAGATAAAAATGCTATTATAGTAATGATTACATCTCATCCAGAGATGAGTCAACTTACTTTTAAATACCATATACGGGCTGTAGATTATATAGTTAAAGATAGTATAGAAGGCATTTACAAAAGAGTAGAAGATTGTTTAACATTTATAGACGAAAAACTTAGAAAAAATAGTGACAGTGAATTCATAACGATAGAAAATAACCAATGTGTAGAAAAAATAAGATATGATGATATTCTTTTCTTTGAGACTGCAAAAAAAGAACAATAGCCTTACATACATATGATAGTTATGTAGAATTTAAAGGAACTTTAAAAGATATAGAAGATAAACTAGATAAAAGGTTTATAAAATGTCATAGATCTTTTATTGTAAATAGGGATAAAGTATTACGTATTGATAAAAAGCAAAGAATTTTATTTATGGAGGATGGAAGTAGATGTCTTATTTCGATGCTTTTAATAAATAAGATTATAGATAATATGACAGATAATAAAAATGCTATATAAAATTAAAAAAATAAAAAACAGTTAAATCAATTGATTTAGCTGTTTTTTTATTTTACTGTTATAATGTAATTGCAATTAATATATGATTGGTTTTTATAAAAAATTTAACTTGCTTTAAATATAAATTTTAGTACATAAAATTTATATTTCAGCCCAAATACAATGTTTTTTACAGTCGATGTGATAATACTAAAAAAGGATTTAATACGTATATAAGTAGAATTGCAAACATTGATCCACTTAGAGAATTATACGATACAATGGGAGCAGATTTATACATAGGGCATGAAAATCCAATGTTACTTAAACAAAATGGATTAATGCAAATAACATTAGATGAACATGCACAAAAAATAGGATATGAACTTCCAATTGGTATAATGGAAACTCTAATCAAGTTATTTTCATTAGAATCAAATACTAAAATGGGAGGTATGCTAAGTGCAAGTGTATAAGTATTTTCCAGTAGCAAATGATAGAATGGGTATGATATGGACTTTATCATCAATAGAAGGAGTATGTATCATAGAATTTGGTCCAGCAGGGACGACTCATTATGGAATAGAAGTAGTAGGAAGCTTAAATGGAGATAATAATGCAAAAATATATTCAACTCATATGGACCAAAGTGATGTAACTTTTGGTAAGTATGATAGACTTGAAAAGTCAATAGTAGAAGTAGACGAAAATATAGAGCCTAAATACATATTTGTAATGGCATCTTCAGTATCATCTGTAATAGGAGCATATGTTAAAAGTATATGTAGATATCTAAAAGATAGGGTTAATTCAAAACTTATACCAATAACAACAGCAGGGTTTAAAGATGATTATAATGTAGGAGTTGAAAATGCTCTAGAACTTATTATAAATAATATTGTAAAAGCTAGAGAATAATTAAATATAGAAAAAAGCACACAAACTTATAATATAATAGGTTCAAATATTGATAAATATAATTTTTTATCTGACAGTGAAGAGTTAAAAAGAATGATGAAAACTTTATTTAATAAATATGTAAATACGACTTTTACAGCGTACTCAACTATTGAAGATATAGAAAAAGCATCTATATCATCCCTTAACATAGTTATAAGAAAAGAAGTTTTAAAAGCGGCCAAACTTATGGAAGAAAAATTTAATATACCATATATATATATATATGAATATTTATGGGCTCAAAAATTCAATAGCATTTATAGAAAAGGTTAAAGAGATTACTTCTTGGAATTTAAGTGTGAGTAATTTAAATGCTGAAGTAAATAGTGTAAAAAATCATATATTTGGAATTAAACGTAAATTTTACTTCTATAAAGGAAGTAAAAAAAGTTGCAATATTTGG
>NZ_JAFFPK010000047.1 GCF_017590215.1 Clostridium sp. CCUG 7971 | reverse complement strand
GTTGCAATTGGTAAATAGAACCCTATAGCAATAGTCATTATTGGTAAATCTAAGAAATATAAAACTATAGCCATAAATACTCCAACAATAATCATAGGCCAAGGTAATTGTCCAGACATAATCCCTGAAGTAAGTGTTGATATTAAGTTTGCTTGAGGTAATGCAAATGGAGGGTTATTTCCTGTAACTGCAAGTTGTCCTGAAAGTAATACTATTGTACCTACAACAACTACTACACCTACTATACCAGCTATTGTGAAATATTTTTGCATTTCAGTTTTGCTACCACCCATTATATATGTTACCTTTTGAGATTGGCTATAACCACCTGCTATTGAAATAGCAACAACTATAAATGTACCAAATAGTAATAACGATTTATTATCTGCTAAATCTTTCCATCCCATTATAACAAATACTAATGTTGCTATAACTAAAGAAGCTATTGTCATACCAGATACCGGAAGGTTTGATGTTCCTATAGTACCTGTTAAACGTCCTGCAACTATAACAAATAGCGCTGCTAGTATAAGAGATACTATTGCTCCAACAACAGCCATCACTACACTTCCTGAAATGAAAAATCCTGCTACAAATGCTACTATTACTCCAGCTAATAATATTATAGTTTGAAGAGCAGTTCCACCTTCACCATCACCTGATGCTGATTTTGCATTAAGTGTTTCTTTTACAGAAGCTATTATAGTTGGTATAAGTTTAACTGCACCAATTATACCACCACAAAGCATCATACCAGCTCCTATATATTTTACATAGTTACCAGCTATTGCATTTACATCCATTTGATTTAAAGACATTGAAGGGTCATTCCATACTCTAGCTCCTTCACCTGCCATATCAGTAAAGTATCCTATTAAAGGCATAATACCAAAATGAGATAATATAGAACCAGCAAACATTGTTAATGCTACTTCTAATCCTACTATAAACCCGATTCCTAAAAGAAGTGGGTTAACTTCAACTTCAAATTTCCATTTATAAAATCTACTTCCGAAAAAGCTTATAACATTATTAGCTACGTTTAAGAATGAACCTGTTAATACAGTAATAATTCCACTTATTCCAAATCCCATACCCATGTATTTCATTGAATCTCCACCAGCTTCTGAAGCAACAAGTGTTTCAGAAATAGCCATTGATTCTGGATACATAAGTTTTCCATGTTCTTCAATGATTAAATAACTGTAAACAAGTGATGAAACTCCTATACCAAATAAAACTCCACCAACTCCAACTAGTAACCCTTGTAAAAAAGTAACTTGACTACCAACTAATAAAACAGCTGGTAATACGAAAATCATACCACTGGCAACTGATTCACCACCACTTGCCATACCTTGTACTATATTTTTCCCTAAAATACCTTTTTGGCTAGCAAATGCTGCTATAAATGCAGAACCTATTATAGACCCTGGAATACCAGCAGCAACTGTAAGTCCAGCTTTCATACCTGAATATGCTGTTGATGCTGAGAATATAACCGCTAAAATAATTCCTATAATTAGTACCGCCACATTAGCACCTGTTTTAGATTTGTCTGTTATGTAAGGTACGTAATCTTTGCCTGATACTCCTCCATAAGCTTCTTTAGGTAATTTTTTACTACTCATTAAAGTTCATCTCCTTCATTAAATTGTTACTATTATACCATATTTCTGCAAAATTTTACCTTTTTTCAATTTTCATTATTTTTTAAAATTTTACTTTTAATAATGTTATATTATTATAATTGACTTATTTCTTATAAAAATACATATTCTATTTCTATTTAATCTAAAAGTTAATGTACATTTCTTTTAATTTGAACATTTTTCATTAAATTTATGCAGTAAAAAAGCCACGGCGTGCTGTTCCGTGGCTTTTTCCATAAATTTAATTAAGAGAATGTTTGTGTAATTATATTAATTTGTTTATTAATATATAAGGTGTAAATGATCATGGCTATTAAATATTCTTTGGTTGAATATTAATGTCATTTACTAGCTTAATATTATTATAGCATAATTTTAAATAAATGCAAATGAAAATCATTATTATTTTGATTTTTTTTATATTTATACTTTTTCAATATAAAAAGGCCTTCTATTGTAGGCATTCTACTTATAGAAGGTCTTTTGTTTAATTATTTAAAATATTAATTTTCTTTATATCCGTTTGGATTATTACTTTGCCATCTCCAAGAATCTTCACACATTTCATCTATTTTATACTTTGCATTCCATCCAAGCTCTTTCTCTGCTTTTGATGGATCTGCATAACAAGATGCAATATCTCCTTCTCTTCTTGAAGTTATTTTATATGGTATTTCTCTACCACTAGCTTTTTTAAGTGCATTAACTAATTCTAATACACTATATCCTTTACCAGTTCCTAAGTTATATGTAACTAGACCTGGATTTTCATTTAATTTTTCTAATGCCTTAACATGACCACTAGCTAAATCTAGTACATGTATATAATCTCTAACACCTGTTCCATCAGGTGTAGGATAATCATCTCCAAATACATTTAAATGTGGAAGTTGTCCTATTGCAACCTTAGTTATATATGGCATTATATTATTTGGAATTCCGCTTGGCTCTTCACCTATTCTTCCACTTTTATGAGCTCCTATTGGGTTAAAGTATCTAAGTATAGCTACGTCAATAGTTTTGTCTGCATAACAAATATCTCTTAACATATCTTCTACCATTAACTTAGTTCTTCCATAAGGATTTGTTACTGATAGTGGAAAATC
Organism: Clostridium sp. CCUG 7971; assembly: GCF_017590215.1. GTDB lineage: Bacteria > Bacillota > Clostridia > Peptostreptococcales > Peptostreptococcaceae > Faecalimicrobium. Next base: position 8,866 of record NZ_JAFFPK010000047.1, on the reverse strand, counting down.
TTCTAATATTGGGCATGTATGTGGATCTCCATAAACTGTAGCCGATGAACTAAATACAAACTTTTTAATATCATATTTTTTCATTAAATCAAGAACTACTAGTGTATTTATTAAGTTATTAGAATAGTATTCAAGTGGCATAGAAACAGATTCACCGACTGCCTTAAGTGCAGCAAAATGTATTACTGAATCAATTTTATTTTCTTTAAATACTATTTCTAGATTTTCTCTATCAGTTGTATCTATTTCATAGAATTTAGGTTCTTTTCCTGTTATCTCCTTTATTCTATCAATTACAATTTTATCACTATTACTTAAGTTATCTACAATAATTACTTCATATCCGTTTTCTAAAAGTTCTATTGATGTATGGCTTCCTATATAGCCTGCTCCCCCAGTTACTAAAACTGCCATAATACTCACTACCTTTCTATATATTTTAAACTACTATATTAACTATTATATTTAATTTACGCGTTTTGACCAACAACTTCCTTCATATAATTTATTAAGTCGACTTTTAAATTTTCTCTTTTTAATGCAAAATCTATTGTAGCTTCTAAAAAACCTAATTTATCTCCTACATCATATCTTCTTCCTTCAAAATTGTAGGCATAAATCGCTTCTTGTTTACCAAGAGTTTTAAGTGCATCTGTTAATTGTATTTCTCCGCCCTTGCCTGGTTCTTGATTTTCTAATATATCAAATATAGCTGGAGTTATTATATATCTCCCTAATATAGCAACATTTGATGGTGCTTCTTCTACAGCTGGCTTTTCAACCATATCCTTTACTTTATATACTCTATCTTCTATATGTTTTACATCTAATATTCCGTATTTACAAGTATCTTCCTTCGCTACTTCTTGAACGCCTAAAATACTAGTCTTATATTCATCATATGCATTTATTAATTGTTTTAAACAAGGAGTTTCGTTATCTACTATATCATCCCCTAATAATACTGCAAAAGGTTCATCTCCTATGAAACTTTTTGCACAATGTATAGCATGACCTAAACCTTTCGGCTCCTTTTGTCTTATATAATGTATATTAACCATATTAGATATATCTCTTACCATATCTAACATTTCTGTTTTCCCTTTTTGTTCTAACTCTAATTCAAGCTCAACAGATTTATCAAAGTGATCTTCTATTGATTTTTTATTTCGTCCAGTTATTATTAGTATTTCTTCTATTCCTGAGTTTATAGCCTCTTCTATTATATATTGTAACGTTGGCTTATCTACTATTGGAAGCATTTCCTTTGGTTGAGACTTTGTTGCAGGTAAAAATCTTGTTCCTAGCCCAGCCGCTGGTATTATAGCTTTTTTAACTGTCATTATTATTCCTCCGAATTTTGTACTTATATTTATACTTAAATATACCATATTTATACTTTTTCTTCAAATTTTGTATATTTATCGACATCTCATTTAATCTATAAATTTAATATTATTTTTCAATTTTTAACATAAAAAAACACTAGACTATTCTAGCGTTTATATCAATTAAAATAAGCAAGTCTATAAGCGGAGTTCTGTATTAGATAATCATCTTTCTAGGCTTATTGTCACCAATAAGCTCAAGCAACCTACCAACCGGAGGATGCGAGCAACATCCTTTTAGCCCTATCTTGGTCTTGCTCCAGGTGGGGTTTACACGGCTCGACTAGTCACCTAATCGACGGTGAGCTCTTACCTCACCTTTTCATCCTTACCACAAATGTGGCGGTTATTTTCTGTTGCACTTTCCTTAGGATCACTCCCACTAGGCGTTACCTAGCACCCTGCTCTATGGAGCTCCGACTTTCCTCACGCAGTAAAATTACTGCCCGCGATTATCTGGCTTACTTAATATTCAATTGACTTTTATAATATTATCATAAATGTTTATCCATGTCAAAAGTTAAATTTAATCTTATTATCTATAATATGGATTTTAAGTAAATATTAAGTTTTTACGTAAATAATGTTATTAATTATTACAAACTTCGTTTAAATTATTTAACTTTTAAGGTAAAATATAATTATACTTTCTAAAGGAGATTATACATGAAAAGGTTTATCATATTAATAACTAACTTATTATTATTATCTATTTTGGCATATTGCGGGTATAACGTATATATAAAAATGAAAGACTACAAAGAAGCTGATGTAACTTATAAAGAAGTTAGAAAATTAAAGAAAGAAGATTTATCTAATATAAATCCTGATTTTAAATTCTGGCTTACAGTAGAAAATACTAACATTGATTATCCTGTTCTTCAAGGAACTGATAATAATTTCTACTTAAACAAAGATATATATAAAAATAAACTAGGCTCAGGTAGTATATTTATGGATTATAGAAATAAATCTGAAAATGATGAAAACACTATAATCTATGGTCATAATATGAAAAATAAAACTATGTTTAGTCAATTAGAAGATTTTAAAGATGAAAGCTTCTTTAATAAAAACAATAAAATAAGAGTAATAACTAATGATAAAGAATACGTATATGAAGTATTTTCTGCATACTATGTAGATCCTAGCTATAACTATATAATTCCTAGCTTTAATAATAATAAAGAATATGAAAAATATTTAAATGAAATTACTAATAAATCAATTAATAAATCAAATATAAGTGTAGGTGTAAAAGATAAAATAATTACATTATCTACTTGTAGCTATGAAACTAATAATACACGTACAGTAGTACATGGTAAACTTGTTGATGTAATTAATTTAAATAATTAAAAAATAGTACGCCTATATAGGTGTACTATTTTAAGATATAATTTCAAACTTATTTTCATTAACATATATTATAGCTTCTTGCCTGTTTTTTAAATTTAATTTACTTAGTATACTACTAACATGTTTTTTTACTGTATAATCACTTATATATAATATCTTTGCAATTTCTTTGTTATTATAACCTTTCGATATATTGTATAATACGTCTCTTTCTCTTGGTGTCAATACACTTAAATTATTTGATTTATCCCTCTGGACTACAGCTTGAAGTGCATCTGCTGCATATACCTTTTTACCTTTAAAGACTCGATTCATAGTATATATAAATTCTTCTTTATCATCTATATCTACTATATAGCCTTCAACCCCCATATCAACAACTCTTTTGAATATCTTAATATCCTTATTTAAATCTAAAGTGATAATTTTAATATTTCCATATTTTCCTTTGACAGTATTTAAAAACATAATCTTTTCTGGTAAATTTTCTTTCATATCTAAAAATATAAAATTTATCTCCTCTAGATCTTCTTTTTTCATACTATACAAATCACTTATAATTCCTATACTTGTCACTTTCAAATTCTTTGTAAATAAAGCCCCTACTGCTTCTCTAACTATAAATGATTCTGATATTAACAATATCCTCACATCACTTCCCCCTCTAGAAAAGCCGGTTGCGCTACTCGCTCCATATACCCCAAGCGCCCAAATACAGAATATACTTCTTAGCTGCTTAAATTTTCAACAACTATATTCTACAATATTTCTACTTTAATTATATAGTTTTTTAGATAGCCATTTACGTACCTGACTTTATCTTTATAATATAAACCACCAAATTATAAAATATATTTATATTTTGATTATAGTAAAATATATTTTATTTTTCAATTAAAATTTTAATCAAAAATAATTTTAGAGTATATTGTTTATATTACTTTATGATTTTTTTATTATTATTTTGCATATATAATATTATTTCTTGTCTGTTTTTTAAGCCTAGTTTTTGAAGTATTCTACTTATATGCTTTTTTACTGTATATTCTGTTATAGATAAAGTTTCTGATATTTTATAATTATTAAATCCTTTAGCAACTTCTTTTATTACTTCTTCTTCTCTATTAGTTAATAAACTATTAGATCTTTTAAATTTATGTGTAAGTGCCTTATGCATAAGGTCTCCCTCATAAAACTTTTTACCAGCTATAATTTTTCTTACAATATAAATAAACTCTTCTTTATCTTCTATATTAGAAATATATCCATCAATTCCTAATTTAACTGATTCTATAAACAAACTCTCTTTTTTATGAAAATCTATTGCTAGTATTCTTAATGATTCTTCCCTTTCTCTTAATAAATTAATTATTTTTAAATCATTTATATTATTCTCATCTATATTTATAAAAATAAAATAATATTTATTTAGCTCTGCATCAGAAATATTATTTAAATCTGATATTTGATCTACACATTTTGTATTAAAATTTTCTGTAAATAATTTTGATACAGAGTCTTTTACCATAAATGACTTTGATATTATTAATGTATTCATTTTTTCACCTTTCTAACTATTGATAAACACTATACTTTTTTAATAAACTAGACTATAGAGTATTATACCTAATAGACATAATTTAAATTAGTTTACCCTTTATCACTAATCTGTGGCTTCCTACAAACTTTGGAGTACATGTTATTAAGGTTATATACTTTTCATCTAAATTAGATTCTAGTACTTCTACTTGCTCAGGATCTACTACCTCTGATGAAGTTACTTTGTATGTGTGTAGACCATCATTATTTAATACTTCTATACTATCTCCAGTTTGTATTTTATCTAAGTTACTAAAAAATTTATTGTATGTATATAATCTATGTCCTGCTACTGCAAAGTTTCCAGCTCTTCCAGGCATTGATGTTTCTTTAAAATGACCTACTGCATATTTTAAGGTCTCCATATCAGTTCCTTCTTGAACTACTACTTTTAAATCTATCTTAGGTATTTTCAATACTCCTATAATATTTTCTGGTAACTTATCACTATATGATTTTTTATTTTTATCTTCTTTAATACTTTTATCTCCCTTTATACTGTTTTCTATTAGATTTTCATAAGTTTCAACTATATCATTATTAGCTTTTTCAACTTTGTAGTTAGTATATAAACTTCCACCTACTATACATAGTCCTATTACTATAAGCAACCTTGCTATAATTTTTTTCATATTTTACTCCTTTAATATTAATCTCTGTTATAAAGTAGTACAAATACTCCAAGTAGTATTAATTCTATTGCTACTATTCCTGGTTTTGCTAAGAATTGAACTACATATCCTACTTTTGGAATTTTAAAAGATACTTCTCCTACTATATCCTTGTCTTTAAGTAGTTTTGCATCTTCTACATCGTTGTTATCACCTTTTGTTTTGTATCCTTCAGTTGTTTTTTCTATTATTCTGTGCGTTACTATTTCATTATCATCTATAAAAGTTATTACATCTTTTTCTTCTAATTTGGCTCTGGTTTTATTTTTTACTATTACTAAGTCTCCTGGGTAGTATGTTGGTTCCATACTTCCTGATAGTACTGTGTAGGCTCTGTATCCTATTATGTTAAATGCCGTTTGTGATTTTGATGATACTGATATTGCTACTATTATTATGAATAGTGCTACTACTGTGTAGTATAGGATATTTGACGGTTTTATTTTTTTTTCAATTTTCTCCATAATACTTCCTTTCAGTGTACATATTAAAAAGTGATACCTTATATAGCTATCACTTTTTAATATATACGTCTATTTTCACTTAATTCCTAGTCTAGAGGTATTGTTGTTGGTGTATCTGGTTGAGGCTCTGGCTTTGGCGGTTCTACTACTTCTGGTTTTTCTCCTTTTGGTGGTTCTTGTTCTGGTTTTTGTGTACCTTCTTCCGTTGAAGGCTTGTTAGTTTCTGGCTCTGATGGCTTTTCTTCTGTTGAAGGTTTATCTTCTTCATCTGAAGGACCTGCTTCATCACTTGGCGGTGCTACTGGTTTTATATTTCCACCTGGTAAGCTCGGGTTTACTTCTTCTCCAGATTCTGGTGGTAATACTGCATCTTCTTCTGGACCTTGATTTTCATTATTTATCTCTTCATCTTCTATCAAATTACTAATTTCATTACTCTTTATTAAGGTATAAAGACATTCTAACTTATTTCCATTACCTATTTTAAATTGGAACTTATAAATATCTTCATATATCTTATTCTTATTTCCTGTACCTACTTCTCGAATTATTTTTATAATAACCATCTGATCATCACTAAAGTTATTTCCAATGTTATTAAAATTACCGTGTTTTTTTTCAATTACAATTTTTGTATCATTAAATTCCTCTTTTTTAACATTTTCAAAATTTCCTGTTCCACTTATTATAGTGAAATCTTTTATCTTTCCTTCTATTATATTTTTCATATTAATAGTTATTTCATCATGATCATTATCATGTAGGCACCCAAATCTAACATCTACATTTCCTGATACAATATCTTCAACTAATTTTCCTATTGATATTGTATTTCCCTGACTTGCATTATCTGTAAACCAAGAGTGCGAAAAATATGTTCCTGTAAATGAAATAGCTAATCCTAGACCAGCAGCAATAAATTTATTTTCAAGTTTCATTATTTATTACCTCCTGGAGAATTTATTTGTCTTGAATCGACTTCAGTATTAAATCTTATATCTTGATTTTGTATATTTTCTTGATTTCCATTAGATATATCAATCTTTAAAGCACAATCAATTATGCCTTTAGGTTCTAGTTCTACTAAATTACCACTTTCATATACTAAATCTGTAAAATTCATATTAGATAAATCACTAAGCTTTGATATAGATTTATATCCTTTTAATTTAACTACTTTACCATTATATGTCATACTTAAATTACATCCTATTTCAGATAATAATTCACTATTTGTAAAATTACTAAACTTTAAACTTACATGTTGTTTCAAACTTCCACTATTTATTATTTTAAATGCTTCAGTAGCTGTCTTTTTACTTTCATCCAAAGACATATTAATTGGATTATTTAAACTTACATCTAAACTTCCCATAGTAACAATTAAATCATTTTTAGTCTCTGCCTTATCAGTAAAATATGCATAACTACCTAAGCTACCAATTCCACCTATAGCTAATGCTAATGCCAGACCGCCAATAGTTGCCTTTATACTTTCTTTTTTATTAGTTTTTTTATTCATCAATCTTACCTCCTTTTTTAGAAGAAGATTTTCTATCTAATGCTATTCCAACTCCTGCTACTGAAATACCTAATATTGTTAATGTTGATGAGTTCACAAGCCCTCCTGTTTGAGGTAATTTATTTGTAGATCCACCTACATTGCTTCCAGGTTTATTCGGCTTTGATGGTCTATTTATATCTTCTGATCCTCCTGGTTTATTCGGTTTTTCTGGCTTGTCTGTATCTTCTGATCCTCCTGGATTGTCAGGGTCTTCTGGTTTATCTGTATCTCCTGGATTGTCAGGGTCTTCTGGTCTGTCTTCTGATCCTGGAGGTGTTACAGTTCCTCCTCCACCGCTTCCGCCACTGTCTATTATCTTATATCCAATATCAAAACTATACACACTTGATACTAGTTGTGCTGCATTTCCCATTTCTTTTTCAATAGCTATTTCCATTACGATTTCTTCTTCTTGTTTTCCACTCACACTTATTTGTTTCTCTAACACAATTCTATTCTTATTTATTATGTCTTTTAAACTGCTATTACTTTTTGATATTAGCTCGCCTTTATATTTAAAGTTTACTTTAGTATGCTTTTCCATTTCATCTAATGCTTTTTCTAAGCTATTACTTTCACGAGATTTTCTATATATAGATATCTTATCTACTTTTATATTTTTATTCGTATTATTCTTTAAACTTATTTCAAAGTCTTTACTTAGTCCAGGCCTCCATCCGCCTTCTGGATTGTATCGCTCAATATTTATAGTTAAGTTATTATTATTCGATGTGGCAAAAGTTGGAACAGTTAAGGTAATAGATATAATTGAGCTTAACAAAATAGCCTTTATTGCCCTTTTTATACTTATCATTTAATCTCCTTTCTAAAAAAGCATTCCTAATTTTTTAAGAATGCTTTTTAATTACTAATATACTTTTTAATTACTTTCTATTTCTCTCTTGTTCCCTCTTGCTCTGCATTTATTTCAAATGTAGGTACTAATTTATTAAAATCAAAGCTTGGCTTATTTTCATTATTTATACTACCATCTTCATTGAATTTATGATCTACATCTGACATAACTTGAACATTTATATAAGCTTTTATCTCTTCACCAGGATTTAACGTTTTATCTGCGCCTATTTCACTTGTTATAGTCTCTCCCACTTTTAAAATATTTGGATATTTTTCTGAAACCTCTCCTCTGTTTAATTTTATAACTTGCTTTAAACTTCCGTTATTTTTTATAGTCATTTCTTTTATAAACCTATCATTAGGCTTAACATTTTTAAATATATTTCCTTCTGAGTTTTTACTTTGACTAGCTTCAGTCCCCTCATTTTCATTTTTCCAAGGACCTTCTTCAACTAATAAATCTACATTTCCCATAGTTATAACTAAATCATTACTTGCTGTTGCACTGTCAGTAAAAAATGCTTTAGTTCCCATAAAAGTTCCACCTACTAATAATGTTGCCGCTAGCATATAAGCAATAGTCTTATTTTTTTTCATAATATAAATCCCCCTCTATGTATCTTATTTTTTAACTCACAAGTACATAATAATTGATATACCATCAAAAAAATATTCCTCCACATACCTATTTTTACTACCTAAATTTGTTTAAACAATAAGTATAATTCAAATCTTATCGCCTATTACACCTTAGTAGTATATTAACTACCACCTATTATCCTCATAAGAAAAAAGCTAAATTTCACTAAGGTAATCACTTAGTAAAATTTAGCTCTCAAAACGAAAAAAGACTATACATACTGTATAGTCTCAACTTAATACTCTGAAAACTGCAAACATTTAACATATTAATCATTTTAAATTGAGGTCAAGTCCTCGACCTATTAGTATCGATAAGCTAAA
>NZ_JAFFPK010000046.1 GCF_017590215.1 Clostridium sp. CCUG 7971 | reverse complement strand
AATTCAATAAATGTTTGCAGTTTTCAGAGTATTAACTCTAAAATAAAAGATTATGTGGTTACAATAGCAAAGAGGATACACCTGTTCCCATTCCGAACACAGAAGTTAAGCTCTTTAGCGCTGATGGTACTTGGTGGGCAACTGCCTGGGAGAGTAAGACGTAGCCGCGTAATCTTTTTTTATGCACAGAATTATTTTATTTAGTTCTGTGTTTTTTGCGTTTTAATTATTTAAATCTAAGTAAAAGTTGATCGTATATATAGTTATTTAAAGTGTTAAAATATTTTTCCTATGGTAGAATTGTAAGGGGGGAATTTATGGAATCATTTGTATTGGAAACGGCATATATGTTATTAATTGTATTTAAAATTTTAGTATTTAAAAGTTTTCTTGATATTTACCAAAGCAAAAAGAGAGAAGACAAAGAAGTAAAAAGTTCTCTTTGGAAATTTATAATATTAATCGTGGTTTTAGTTTATCTGAATAATTATTTTGATTTGAATAGAATAGTTATATTAGGTTTATGGTCAATGGAATTGAATTTGTTCCAAATTATATTTGTTTCTATAATTATGTATTTTTGTAAAAAAAATTATGAAATGAATTTGTGGAAATCGTTTATGTTTTTTACAGTCTATGAAAATGTCCTTTTTATTACTAGGAATATAATTTATTGGGGACTTACATTTTTTTGTATAGCTATTGGGTTTGGCGGCGATAACTATCCAGGTGTATTAGTTGCAATTTTACGTGAAGGACTAGTTTCTATCATTTTATTTATATTAAATTTAATATTAAAAAATATAGTAATACTTTTAAAGAAAAAAAATACATAATAAGTATATTAACTGTTATATTTTTAGTAACATTTTTGTATATATACAATTTTATAGATAAGTCTATTTGGATATATGGAGTTCAATTTAAAAATTCAACATATAAAGAGATATGGAATTTGATGGGTAGTTTTTTATATCAAAATATAATTCAGTCATTAGTTGTGGTTTTTATACTTTTAATATTTACAATTAAGAAGATAAAAGAATCAATAATATTAGAAAAGGAAAAAGTAGTGATAGAAGAAAAAATAAAAGCTCAATACAATTACTACGAAAGAATAAAAAAAGATCAAGGTAGAACTAAACGACTTTATCACGATTTAAAAAATCATTTGCTCTGCATCAATAATATTGATGCAAATGAAAATGCTAGTAAATATAGTATGGAACTTCGAAAAGAAATAGAAAAAATAGAATATATATATAACACTAAAAATGATATATTAGATATTATACTTAAAGAAAAAAATGATATTTGTATAGATAATAATATAGATTTTTTTGCAGATATAAATTTTGAAAAATGTAACTTCGTGCAAATGATTGATGTGTGTAGTATTTTTTCGAATATATTAGATAATGCAATGGAAGCATGTTTAAAGATAAAAGATAGTGAAAGAAAAATATATATAAGAGGAACTATAGTTAAAAATTATTTTGTATTGAAGAGTGTGAACTCAAAAATAAATGATATAAAAACAGAGGATAATAATATTATAAGTAGTAAAACAGATAAAGATTTTCATGGAATAGGTTTAAAAAGCGTTGAAAATTCATTGAATAAGTACAATGGAGAGTTTAGGTTCAAGGATTTGGGTAATGAATTTGAACTAGATATTTATATTCCAATAGAAAGTGAAGTGAATTTGAACTATGAAAAAAATAGTATTATGTGAAGATGAATTAAGCCAACAAAAGTTGATAAAAGGGTATATTGAAAAAATTTTCGAAAGTAGAAATGAAGAATATGAGCTTTTAATTTATAGCAATGGAGAAAGTTTAATAAAAGATTATCCAAAGAATGTAGATATATTTTTATTAGATATACAATTAGAAGAGATTGATGGAATGGACTTAGCTAGAAAAATAAGAACTATGTATGATAAAAATGTAGAAATTATATTCACAACATCTTTAATAGACTATGTACAAGAAGGATATGAAGTAAGGGCTTATAGGTATTTACTAAAGCCTATAAAATTAGACGATCTAGAGAGACATTTGATTTCTTGTTTTAATGAAATAGAGAGAAATAAGGGTAAAGAGTTAATTTTGAGTTCTAAAACTGAAATATTTAAGATAAACACAGCAGATATTTATTATATCGAAGTGTTAAAAAGAGAAATAACTATACATACAAAAACATCCGAGCACTCTATTAATATGACTATGGATGGAATAGAAAGTAAAATAAACCAAAAAAATTTCTATAGATGTCATAAAAGTTATTTGGTTAATTTGGACTATGTAGAAAATGTAAAACAGTATATAGCTATTATGGAGAATAAAGAAGAAGTTCCTGTAAGTAGATATAGATTTAAAGAATTTAAAAACGTGTACCTTGAAATCCTTTTATCAGTATTATAAAAACTAAAACATGACAGTTGTAACATTAAAATGCACAGTTGTGCATAGTGCATTGTACATAAAAAAAATAGATGCTATCCTTTAGTCAAAAGAGGATAGCATCTATTTTTTTGCATAAAAATTATATCTTTATTCATTGGAAGGTGAAGTAAGTTGTTAATAAAGTTAGGTGCATTAGTTCAAATAAAACTAATTAGCGTTAAATAGCTATATATTAGTCAAAAAGGAGGTAATTATGAAAGGTGTTTTTACGTTAGCTTTTTCTTATTTGAAAAAGCAAAAAGGGAGAAGTTTCTCTATAATAATAGCCATAGGATTAGCTACATTAATATCATTTTCCAACATTGTTCAAAAACAAACAAATATAAAGTTAGGAACTGAAAAATTACATAAGACATTTGGAACTTATGACTATGAATACAATGATATTGATAATGAAGCATTGCAAAAAATATTAAATGATAATACAAGTGATGCTACATATAAGATAATCAATTTAGGTAGTATTGTTTATAAAAATGGTGTTAAGAGTATTCTTAATACATATAGTCCATATTATTTAGAAGAAAGCAAGTATGAACTTATAAAAGGAAGAGAACCAAAAAATGAAAATGAGATAGTTTTAGATAATAGAGCTATAGAGGAAATGAATTTAGAAAATAAATTAGGTGAAGAAATAGATTTTAATATAGTTAAAAAATATAAAAATCCTGATAGAAATCAAGAAATATACAATAAAGATCATAAATTTAAATTAGTTGGAGTAGTCAGTAGAACTAAAGACTATTACCAGGAGTATAAAGAATATACGCTTAGAGCTTTTACAGGTGGATATACAAATTTAATACCAAAAAATCTTATTACCAATGATGGTATTTTAAATGTAGAAAATGAAAAGATTACAATGGATAATATGTATAAAAGGATGAAAAAATACGGCCTTACAGAGTATAACTTTACTATGAATATCGGCTTAATTCAAGGACTAAACTCTCTTGGTGTTGGTGAAGAAGCAACAAGCTATGAAATAAGAAACATGTTATTCCCTATAGCTGTATCGGCACTTTTAATATGTAATATTTTTATGATGACTTTATTTGACATGAAAAAATCCATAGGGATGTTAAGAGCGATAGGTTCTAAAAGGCATCAAATATGTTCTATGATTTTTATACAAAGCTTAATATTAGTAACTATTGGTGTATTATCTGGATTTTTAATTGGTGCAGGGTATGTATATAGTTATATATCTAAAATGTATCCTCAAAATCCAAGTCTTTATATAACTAAAGAAGCAATATTGATACCAATATTAATAGCAATAACTACTGTGTTTATTTCAAATATAGTTCCGATATACAAGGCTACTAGAATATCTCCAGTAGAGGGGATGAAAAATAATGACTTTAGCAATAGAAAATTTAGAAATAGATTTTATTATAAATGGATAAGAAAAGTATTTAATATAACTGGAGAGATGGCATATAAAAATGTATTTAGATTTAGGACAAGAGCCATTCTTTGTATATTATCTATGGGATTAGTTGGATCTATGTATATCACTTCATTATCAAATTACAATAAAAGTGGTATGGATGTAATGCATATGCCAAGTCAAAATCTTGGTGAGTATGATATAAAACTAAATAAAGACGATTATAATGTAGAAAATGCTCTAGGGGTGTATAGTAAGAATGATATAGAAAAAATTAGAAATATAGACGGTGTAGACTATATAGATGGAAAATTAGTGTTACCTGGGTCTATGAATAAGAATGAATCATATTTAGAAGTTAGAGGTTATACAGAAAAAGATCTGAAAAAATTAGATAAATACATGGAAGAAAAAAGTGATGAGAAAAATAGTGAATATATAAATGTTTTTGTTAATAATCACACTGATGGAACCAATGAACCAATAGATAAAGATTTGAAAATTGGAGAACTGATTGAAATAAAAATGCCATCAGTAAATGATGGAAAGCTAAGCTATAAAGTTGAAAAAGTTAGAATCGCTGGTTTCTTAGATAGAAAATGGATTTTAAATAATTTCTATGGAAGAATGATAACGGTAATAATGCCAATCGAAGAATTATCTAAATTGACTAATATAAATGATATTAATGTAATAGGAGTAAAAGCTTCTAGTGGAAAAGAAAAAGAAGTAGAAAATAAAATAGAAAAAACGATTGGAAATAAGGATTACAACAATATAGAAAGCATAGGGAAATACAAAGCAGAACACGAAAAATTACAGAAAACTGCGAAGATGCAAAGTATGTTTTTATTATTACTTATGTCTGTAGTAGCTTCATTAAATATTTACTACACTATAAAAACAGGAATACTAATTAGAACTAGGGAGCTATCAACTTTAAGAAGTATTGGTATGAGTATGAAAAAGATAAAAAGCATGCTTATTAAGGAATCTTTAATTTATGCATTTCTTAGCTGTATACTAGGTTCTGCTCACGCTATATATAAAGGATACAAAGATGTATCTATGGTTAATGAGATTATGGAAGTTGGATTTGGGGCTAAGAATCTAGAAAAATTCAAAGTGCCTTTTAATGAAATAGTGATATTTATTTTTTTAGTGATAGTAGTTTGTATTATATCGGTATACTTGTCTAAGCAAAAACTAGAAAAAATGAGCATATCAGATGGAATTAATATGAATGAATAAATAAGGAGGGATTAGTATGACGATATTAAAAATAGAAAACTTAAACAAAGTTTATGGTAAAAATGAAAATGAGTTACATGTTTTAAAGAATATAAATTTAAATATAGAAGAAAATAAATTTATTGCTGTAGTAGGTGCTAGTGGTTCTGGAAAAAGTACATTATTAAATTGTATGGCAGGTCTTGATAAACCAACTGATGGGAAAGTTTATTATAATAATGAAGAAATAAGTAACATGCCAGATGGAAAGCTAGCTGATATAAGGATAAATAACTTTGGATTTGTGTTTCAAAATTTTAATTTAATACCAGTTGTTAATGTATATGAGAATATAATAATGCCTTCATTATTAGAAAATAGAAAAGTAGATAAAAAATATCTAGAAAAATTACTAGAGAGACTAGAAATAAAGGATAAAATAAAAAAATTTCCTAATGAATTATCTGGAGGTCAACAACAAAGGGTTGCCATTGCTAGAGCGCTTATAAATAAACCTAAAATTATATTTGCAGATGAGCCTACAGGAAATTTAGATACAAAGTCAACAGATGAAGTTATGAGTATATTAAGAGAATGTGTGAACGATTATAATCAGACACTTATAATGATAACTCATAATGACATGATAGCTAGAGAAGCTGATGTTTGTATAAAAATACAAGATGGAACAATAATGGATTAATTTAATGTATAGAAAATAAAACTCTAATAATATTAGGGTTTTATTTTTATATAAAAGTTTAAAAATATAAATTTTTCAAAAGTTAACCGTAAAATTGTGGATATTATAATACTGAATTGCTATATAAGCTAAATACAGATTGTAGATAATGTGGATAGTTTAGAAAAAGTATGTGTATAACTTTAAATGATAAAGAAAAAATAAAAAAATACTAAAAAAAATTAAGAAAAACTATTGACGATATATTTTTAAGGTGATATAGTATTACTTGTCCGAGAGAGATACGGACGACAAACAAAAAAACAACGAAAGTTGAAAATGAACTTTGAAAATTA
>NZ_JAFFPK010000045.1 GCF_017590215.1 Clostridium sp. CCUG 7971 | reverse complement strand
TACAAAGGGTACATTTTACATCTTTAAGAGGTATTTTTTTATTTTATATTATTTGCATATTTCTATTCTATTTTCTTCTAATACACTAACCTTACCTGTAACTACTTTAATAGATTCATTATCTTTTAAGTTAGTAAATATAACTGGACTTATATCTGATTTTGCATTATTTTTTATAAAATCAACATCCATCTGTATTAATTTATCTCCAGCTTTGACTTTATCTCCAGCCTTTACAAAAGTTGTAAAACCTTCACCTTTTAAATTTACAGTATCTATTCCAAGATGGATTAACATTTCCATTCCATCATTGCTTTTTAAACCTACAGCATGCTTAGTTTCAAATACCATCTCAACACTTCCATTTATAGGAGATACTATATTTCCATCGCTAGATTTTATAGCAAATCCGTCTCCCATCATTTTTTGTGAAAAAACTTCATCAGGTACTATAGATATATCTAATATTTCTCCATTAGTAGGGGATACGATCCCTTTGTTCTCTACTGATGCTATATCTTCTTGCTTTGATTTTTTAAACATATCAAAAAATCCCATATTCTTACTCTCCTCTTTATGCTAGTTTAATGTTTTAAATTCTTCAATATTACACATAGCAGCAATAGCTCCTTTTTTAGTTGTAGTGTCTGCTGCATACTTATTACTAAATAATAACATATCTTTTATTTTTTCGTCACTTATATTTTCTATTTCATCTATTTCAATGTAATTTTCACCTAATTGATATAAAAATGATCCTATAAAAGAATCCCCAGCACCTGTTGTATCTATGGCATTAACATTAATTCCTTTTTTTTCAACAACTTTCATTATATTATCCTTTTTAGTGATAAAAGACGCACCTTCTGGTCCTTTTGTATATATTATTGCCTTTACATTTCCAACAAATAGGCTTTCTAAAGCTAATCTTTCATCTTTTATACCTGTTATAAATTCTAATTCTTCATCAGATATTTTTAATATATTTGCAAGTGGTAAAAACTCTTTTATTACATTTTTACATTCATCTGGATTGTTCCAAAGTGGTAACCTTACATTAGGATCAAAGCTTATTATTGCTTTATTTTTAACTGCATATTCTATAGCCTTTTTATGAGCATATTTCATAGGTGACTCTACTAAATCCACCGAACAAAAATGTAGAACTTTACAATCTTCAAACCAACTTTCTTTTATTTCAGCCTTACTAAGTAACATATCTGCACTTGGATTTCTATAAAATGAAAAATCTCTATTTCCATCTTCTTTTAATGATACAAATGCAAGTCCTGTATTTGCTTTATTAGTTCTAAGTATACATTCTGTATTTACATTAGCATCATTTAAAACATCTATTATATGATCTCCAAATGAGTCATTTCCAAGTTGAGATATAAAATAAGCATCTCCACTTAATTTTGCTATGGCTGCTGCTACATTTGCAGGCGCACCACCTGCAACCCTCTCAAACCCATCTACTTCTTTAAGCATACAACCCTTTTTATTAGGTATAAAATCTATTAATGCCTCTCCTATAGTAATTATTTTATACATATCGATACTCTCCAAGTTCATATAAATTTATTTTTACATTATCTAGGTTTCCTTTTAATACTATTTTATCTTTATTATCTTTTGGATAAATACGTGTAGTAAATACTTCTTCTCCATCATTTACAAATATTTCAAGAGATGACGTATCACTAAAAATTTGTAGTTTTTTTAATTCATTTATAACTACAGCTCTACACTTTCTTCCGTAACCACTATTTCCTAAAGTTAATTCCATCAATTTTTTATCGTTATTAAAAGTAATCTTACAATCTTCTCTTAATTCTAATTTAAAGTCATTTACTTCATTATCAAACTCTATATCTAATTCGAAAATTTCAGCTTTTAATTCATCATATAATTGAACATTATTTAGTTCTTTTGTTATTTTACTTTTTCTAAGTTCTTTTAATTCATCAATTGGTCTTTGATATATTTTATTATCTACAAGTTCTAGTACTCTAGGAATTGTAAGTGCATGTTGCCACCCAAATTCAACTGTAGGATTTGTATAGTAATCATCATCTATATCAGGTAACCCCATCCATCCAACCAGTATATTTCTATTTTTTTCATCTATAAATGTTTGCGGTGCATAAAAATCAAATCCTCTATCTAGTTCTGTAAATTCTTTAAAATCATATTTTCCATCATTTAAATTCATATTTCCTAAGAAATATCCACTTTGATATATATTATTGTATTTATGCCCGTTTTTTTCTATTCCTTGTGGAGATATGCATAAAATTGTTTTTGTATTTTTACTAACTTTGTCAGTTAATTCAAACATATCTGGACATTCCCACATATATCCAAATTTTTCATCGCTAGTTATTATATTTACAAAACTCCAATCCTCAAGATTTGAGCTTTTATATAAAAGTACGCATCCTTTGTCATTTTTATCTCTTGCACCTAATACCATATAGTAATTATTATCTTTTTTAAATACTTTAGGATCTCTAACATGACATGTCATATTTTCAGGGTAATCAATATTTTTAAATATTAATTTTTTATCAGTAAAGTTTATTCCATCATTACTTTTAAACATTATTGTATTATGCTGCCTACCTTTATTTATATAATCAAAATCTCCAACTTCTTTAACATTTCCCGTGTAATAAAAATATATTTGATTATTTTCAACAAAAGCAGAACCTGAATAAACACCATGACAATCATTTAAGTTATCTGGGTAAACTTGAGCCCCCATATCATTCCAATTAATCAAATCCTTTGATTTATAGTGCCCCCAAAATTTTAATCCACCCTTAGCCTCAAATGGTGAATATTGATAAAAAATATGGTACTCTCCATTGAATTGACATAATCCATTAGGATCATTTAGCCAACCAACTGGTGGCATTAAATGAAATTTCAATCTAAATTCATCCTTATTTACCTTATCTTTTTCTAATCCTTTGCGCATATCTATAAGCTTAGAAAATTCTCTTTTTAAAATACTCATCCTCTATCTCCTTATATTATAAAATTCGCAAGCTATTTATATTAAAATATATAAATAGCTTGCGAATTAGTATTATTTACATGTATAAAACTAATCTTCTTTAATTCCTAATATCATTGTTAATCCAAATGAAACTCCAAGTGCTATAGCAAACATTATTATATATTGAATAGGTGCATGTAGAGTAAGAAGTATTCCAAATATTCCTGTTACCCCTGTTCCTGTAGCTCCAAGACCAACAATTGCAGCATATAAAGCTGCCACAGCTGCACCAATAGAAGCCGCTATAAATGGTTTTACAAACCTTAAATTAACACCAAATATTGCAGGTTCTGTTATACCTAAGAGAGCACTTATGCCTGCTGGAAGAGCTAATGCTTTTGTATTTTTATTTTTTGATTTAAGGGCAACCGCAAGCGCAGCTCCACCTTGCGCTATGTTTGCGGCAGATGCTATTGGTAAAAAATATGTCATTCCAAATTGTGATATTTGACCAAAATCTATTATTGTGTACATATGATGTATTCCACCAACAACTGTAGTACTGTATATACCACCCATTAAGAATCCACCTATTCCATAAGGTATTTGTATTAATATCTGAACTCCATCTATTAAAGCATTTTCTAAACCCACAAATATAGGTCCTATTATTGTTAATGTTAAATATCCTGTTATAAAGACAGTTAATAATGGAGTTAAAAATAAATCTAGCATTGCCGGAACAATTTTATGTAGCTTATTTTCTATAAAACACATTAAATAAACTGCTATCATTATAGGAATCACATGACCTTGATATCCAACTAATGGAATATCATATAATCCACCCCATACACTTAACGTAGATTTATAACCTTCTGTTGCAACAGTCCAAGCATTTTGTAAGTCTGGATGAATCATAATCATCGCAATTACTGCACCTAAGTACACATTTCCGCCAAATACCTTAGCTGAACTATATCCTATAAGGATTGGTAAAAATACATATGCTGCATTACTAAATAACTTTAGCATTACAAAGAATGAATTATTCATATCTATATTTATATATCCATTTGCTGATATAAAGTTTAAAGCCTCTGTAAGACCCATCATTAAACCACATGAAACTATAGCTGGTAATATCGGTACAAATATATCTCCTAAAGTTCTTATTAACCTTTGAAATGGATTTGATTTTTTAATTGATGCCTTTTTTACTTCATCTTTAGTAGAAATTTTTATATCTGCAATTTTTGCAAATTCTTCATAAACTTTATTTACAATACCTGTTCCAAATATTATTTGAAGTTGACCTGCTGTTATAAATACGCCTTTAACCCCTTCTATATTTTGTATTGCTAATTTATCAATTAATTCTTCATTTTTTAAAACTATGCGTAGTCTTGTAGCACAGTGTGCTGCTGAGTCTATATTACTGCTATTACCTATATTTTCTAGAATTTCATTTGCTACATTTTTATAATTCATACCCTCTCTCCTTTATATACTTTATTATACCTTCAAATTCTTTATTTATTTAAACATAAATATCATAAGGTATCGTTCCCATATAATTCATATGAAATCGTTCCCTCTATTTTATTAAATTATATATTCTTTTTTGTAGTTTGTAAACATTTTCTTAAACTATAAAATATACTTTAATATTAAAAATAACCTATTTAAATTAATAGAGTTTTTTACTCTACTTATTTATATAGGCTATTTCTATATTTTAACACTTTCTCTACTTTTAAGCTTATAACCTAGCTTAATACTATTTACACCATTTTTACTGTCTATCATCTTTAAAATCATTCGTGCACTTTCTATTCCACTGTTTTCATAGTAATAATGCATAGTTGTAAGCCTTGGAGATATTATATTTGAAATTTTCGAATCTCCAATTGCACATACACTTACGTCATTTGGTATATTTATATTAACTTCTTTTAAATATTCTATAGCTCCTAATGCAATATTATAAGTTGCGCAAAATATAGCATCTATGTCTTTATTTTTTTCAATTAATTCTTTTGCATTTTTATATCCAGATTCTTGAGAAAACTCTCCAATTTTTATAAGACTTTCGTTTATTTTTAGTTTATTGCTTTTCAAACAATCTTTATATCCTAATTCTCTATTTAGACCTGCTGATATATCATCTTTAGTTACACCTATGTATGAAATTTTTTTATGTCCTTTTTGGATTAAATATTTTGTCATATCATATGATGCTTCATAATCACTATGATATACGCACGGATATCCATCTATTTTTTGACCTACTATAACAATAGGTATCTTCATATCCTTTATGATATCTAAATGCTTCTGAGTAACTATTGTTGCTACAAGTATTACTCCATCAACGTTTTTATTTTTAAATATTTGTAAATACTCTATTTCTTTTTCTATATTTAAATCTGTATTTCCAAGTATTATATTGTATCCACTATTAGAAGTTTCTTCACTTATACCACTAACTATTTTACCTATAGTTTCAGAACTTATTTTAGGCAATATGACACCTATTAAATTTGTTTTTTTAGTTCTTAAAGTTTTTGCATAACTTGATGGAATAAATCCGGTCTCATCAATAACCTTTTGAATTTTACTTCTATTTTCTTCACTTACATATCCATCATTTAAAAACCTTGATACAGTAGATTTAGATACACCTGAAAGTTTAGCTATATCAATAATATTCATATATTTTCTCCTAGATATTTTTATAGTACATAGGAAATTATATTCATTTTAAATCTCTTAATAAGTATAATTTTCATATATACTTTAAAATGCTATCATCTATAATACTTTATAGAATGCTTTTTATAAATTAAAGTTTATATTATTTTTTATACTATGTCCATAGTATTTAAAAAGTCGTACTGTATAATATCAGTACGACTTTTTATAGGATTAATATTTTTTAAATACTAAAGTTGCATTATGGCCACCAAAGCCTAAAGAATTTGAAACTGCATATCTAATTTCTTTTTTTCTTCCTTTATCTAGTACATAATCTAAATCAAGTTCTTCATCTACATTTTGAACATTTATAGTAGGAGGTACAAAACTATCATTTATACTCATTGCACATATAACAGCTTCAACAGCTCCTGCTGCTCCTAATAAATGCCCTGTCATAGATTTCGTTGATGAAACACATATATCATATGCTTTATCTTTGAATATATTTTTTATAGCTTGAGTTTCAAGTCTATCATTATAAGGAGTTGATGTACCATGAGCATTTATATAATCAACTTCATCTAATGGAACATTTCCATCTTGTAGCGCCATTTGCATAGAACGAGTTGCTCCTTCTCCACCCTCTGCTGGTGTAGTCATATGATAAGCATCTGCCGTTAATCCATACCCAACAACTTCTGCGTATATTTTAGCATTTCTTTTTATAGCATGATCTAGTTCTTCTAGTATAAGTATTCCTGCACCTTCACCCATTACAAATCCATCTCTGTCTTTATCAAATGGTCTTGATGAAGTTTTAGGGTCATCATTTCTAGTAGACATAGCCTTCATATTGCAGAACCCTGAAAATGCAAGGGCTGTTACTGGAGCTTCACTTCCTCCAGCTACCATAATATCAGCATCTCCTCTTTGAATAATCTTAAAAGCATCTCCTATTGAGTGAGTTCCTGATGCACACGCTGTACATACGTTAGTATTTGGCCCTTTAGCTCCTAAGTATATAGAAACTTGACCTGCAGCCATATTTCCTATCATCATTGGAACAAAGAACGGACTTACTCTTTTATTACCTTTATTTAAAAGAATCTTATGTTGTTCCTCTATAGTCTCAACTCCACCTATACCAGATCCGATTATAACTCCCATACGATTTCTTTCTACTGTATCTAAATCAAGTTTCGAATCTTCAACTGCCATTTTTGCAGATGCTATGGCAAACTGGGTAAATCTATCTAATCTTCTAAGTTCTTTTTTGTTTATATAATCTTCTCCATTGAAATCTTTAACTTCACCTGCAACTTGTGTTTGAAAAGTACTAGCATCAAATCTAGTTACAGTATCAATTCCACATACTCCAGATTTTATATTATTCCAAAATGTTTCTTTTCCATTTCCTACAGGTGTAATACATCCAAGACCTGTTATAACAACTCTCTTTTTCATAGAGAATACCTCCAACTATTTATTAGCTTCTATAAATTTAACTATATCTCCTATAGATTGGAATTTTTCGGCTTCTGTATCTGGTATTTCAACATCAAATTCATCTTCAAGCGCCATTATTATTTCTACTGCATCTAATGAATCTGCTTCTAAATCCTTCATTAAAGAAGTTTCCATAGTTATTTCTTTATCCTCAACACTTAATTGCTCTCTTATTATTTCTACAACCTTATTAAACATATTTTCTTCCTCCTGAAATTTAAATTAATTTTATTTTCAAAATTTTCAATCATATAGTTTTAAAACTTATCTATAAATTTATAAGCTTTATTTATTATTGCATTACCATTCCACCATCTACATTTATAACTTGACCAGTAACATAGCTTGACATATCACTAACTAAAAATGCTACAACATTAGCAACATCTTCAGGCTTTCCAAATGTATTTTTAGGAATGTTATTTAACATATTTTGTTTTAAATCATCACTTAGTATTTTTGTCATATCTGTATCTATAAATCCTGGTGCTATTGCATTTATATTTATATTTCTTGATGCTAATTCTCTAGCTGTTGATTTAGTGAACCCTATTACACCAGCTTTTGAAGCACAGTAATTTGCTTGACCAGCATTTCCTATAACACCTACTACAGAAGACATATTTACTATTTTTCCATACTTTCTTTTCATCATCGGCTTAGTAACTGCTTTAGTGCAGTTAAATACACCTTTTAAGTTTATTTCTATAACCTTATCAAAATCTTCTTCTTTCATTCTCATAAGTAATCCATCTTTAGTTATACCAGCATTGTTAACTAATATATCCACTTGCCCAAATTCCTTTATAGTCTTATCTACCATATCATTAACTTCTTCAGATTTAGAAACATCACACTTTGCAGTTATGCATTTTACTCCAATAGCTTCTATCTCCTCTTTAGTTTTTAGAGCTTCCTCTTCTTTTGAAGTATAATTAATTACTAAATTTGCTCCAAATGAAGCAAGTTTTTTAGCAACTTCTTTACCTATACCTCTTGAACCTCCAGTAACTATAGCAACTTTTCCTTCTAAGTTTATCATTATATCTCTCCATTTCTGTAAATTTGTATAAATTCATTTAAAGACTCTACACCATCTACGTTATAAATGTTTACATTAGCTTTTTTTCCAGAAGATATTTTTTTAATGAAACCTTTTAATGTTTTACCTGGTCCTATTTCTATAAAAGTATCATAACCTTCATCTAATAACTTTTCTATTGAATCTTCCCAAAGTACCGAAGAGCTAACTTGCTTTATAAGTAAGTCTTTGCCTTCATCTTCATAGTAGGCAGCATTTACATTAGAAACTACAGATACTTTTGGTTTCATAATATTAACTTTATCTAATTCTTTAGATAATTTATTTCCAGCTTCTTTTAACATTGATGAGTGAAATGGCCCACTAACATTTAGCTTAACTGCCCTTTTGGCACCATTGTCCTTAAACCTTACAATAGCTTCATCTATTTTATCAAATTCTCCTGATATAACTATTTGACCTGGAGAGTTATAATTTGCAACTTCAACAATTCCATTGTCTATGCTATTTATAACAGCTTCTACCTTAGTTCTATCTAAACCAAGTATCGCAGCCATAGCACCGTGTCCATTTGGTACTGTGTCTTGCATGTATCTTCCTCTTTTTTTAACTAAAGATACTGCATCTTTAAAATCAATAGCATCAGCTGCTACTAATGCGCTATATTCCCCTAAAGATAATCCTAGGCACGCATCATAATTTAAATCTATTTCTTCCTTTATAGCTTCTAATACAGCTATACTATGAGCTACTATTGCAGGCTGAGTATTTTCTGTTTTTGATAGTTCTTCGTCACTACCTTCAAACATAATATGTTTTAAATCCATGTCAAGAACGCTACAAGCATCATCTATTATACTTTTAGCAGTGCTATTTTTTTCATATATATCTTTTGCCATTCCTACATACTGAGCACCTTGACCTGGAAATACTAATGCTATTTTTCCCATAGCTTACCTCCTAGTTTATAGATTGATGTTTGGCATAATATTTCTTGCCTCGTTAACCATACTATCAATAATTTCTTTACAAGACTTTACATCTTTTATTATGGATGCAATTTGACCAGCCATAAAAGAACCATTATGTACATCGCCTTCTTTTGTAGCTATCCTTAAAGAACCCACACCTCTTTTATCTATCTCTTGTGAGTCAACACCTTGCTTTTCCATATTTAAAATTTCTTTAGCTAACTTATTTTTTAGAGTTCTGACTGGATGCCCTGTACTTCTACCTGTTACAATAGCATCTCTATCTCTTGACTTTAATACCATATTTTTATAATTTTCATGTACACTACATTCATCGCTGCATATAAACCTAGTTCCAATCTGAACTCCACTAGCTCCTAATGCAAAAGCTGCAACAATCCCTCTACCATCGGCTATTCCTCCAGCTGCTATGACAGGTATATTAACAGAGTCTGCTACTTGAGGAGTCAATACCATTGTAGTTAACTCTCCTATATGACCACCAGCTTCTGTACCTTCTACTATTACAGCATCTGCTCCTAGTTTTTCCATTCTTTGAGCTAGGGCAATACTTGGAACTACAGGTATTATCTTTGTTCCTATTTCTTTTAAAGAATTCATATATTTAGCAGGATTTCCTGCTCCTGTAGTTATTACAGGTATTTTTTCTTCTATTATCAATTCTATTATTTCATCTACAAATGGAGATAATAACATAACATTAACTCCAAACGGTTTATCAGTTAATTCTCTACATTTACGTATTTCTTCTTTTATAACGTCTTTAGGAGCATTCCCTCCTGCTATTAATCCTAAACCTCCTGCATTTGAAACTGCACTTGCTAAATAAGCATCTGCAACCCAAGCCATCCCACCTTGAATTATAGGATATTCTATATTTAATAACTCACAAACTTTATTCATTATTTCCTCCTTGTATACTCCAATTAATTACTGAAGCTCCCCAAGTTAAACCACCACCGAAGCCTACTAAAACAACATTATCACCTTTTTTTATTTTTCCTTGTCTATAAGCTTCATCCATTGCTACCGGAACTGATGCAGCAGACATGTTTCCATATTTATCTAAATTTACAAAAACTTTATCTTTATCTAATTTTAATTTTTTAGCAGATGCATCTATTATTCTAGTGTTTGCTTGATGCGGTATAAGGCAATCTATATCTTCAGTAGTTAAATTTGCCAATTCAAGAGCCTTTAGAGATGCTTCTCCCATTATTCTCACTGCAAACTTATAAACGCTGTTTCCAGCCATTTTTATACTGTGTAATTTATTATTTATAGTGTCTTGAGCTGCTGGAAGTTTTGAACCTCCAGCTGGTATATTTAAGACGTCTGCTCCGCTTCCATCAGATCCTAGATACGTAGATAATATTCCTCCACACTCAACATTTCCTATTACTACAGCTCCTGCTCCATCTCCAAATAATATAGATGTAGTTCTATCACTATAGTCTAAAAATCTAGAAAGAGTTTCAGCACCTATTACTAAAACATTTTTATACATTTTAGTGTCAACAAATTGCTTAGCTATAGTCATTCCATATATAAATCCCGAGCATGCTACTGATATATCAAATGCAGCTGCATTACTTGCTCCTATATTTTCTTGTACTAAACATGCAGTTGAAGGAAAAATCATATCAGGAGTTGCAGTCGCTACAATTATTAAGTCTATATCCTTAGGAGTTAAATTCGCACATTCAATTGCCTTTAGTGCTGCTTTTGTAGATAAGTCTGAAGTTGCTTCATTTTCGCTTGCATGTCTTCTTTCACTTATTCCAGTTCTTGTTTTTATCCATTCGTCCGATGTATCCATTATCTTTTCAAAATAGAAGTTGTCAATAATAGTTTCTGGAACATAACTTCCAACTCCTAAAATACCAGCTTTTTTGTTCATATTTAATTTAAACCTCCAAGATGAGTTTATTTTATTATTCTACTTGCTTATCTTCCATATCTTTTATAAACTCTTTTATATCTTCAACAACATTTCCTTTAGCAAACTTTATTCCTTGGTTTATAGCATTTTTTATAGCTGTTGAATTTGAACTTCCATGCGCCTTTATAACTCCACCATTAACTCCAAGTAGCGGTGCACCTCCATACTCTGAATAGTCCATAAAGCTTTTTAATTTTTTAAGGTCATCCTTTATAAACATAGCTCCTATTTTTCCTTTAGTGCTACTTAATAAAGTTTCCTTTATAAGCTTCATAACAGACATGGCTACACCTTCTGCCGATTTTAGTAATATGTTTCCTGTAAATCCATCACAAACTATTATATCTGTATAAGCATTTATAACATCTCTTGCCTCTACATTTCCTATAAAGTTTATATCTATATTTTTAAGCTCTTCATAAGCTTTCTTTACTAAGTCATTTCCTTTTCCTTCTTCTGAACCTACATTAGCTAATGCTATTTTAGGATTACCCATTCCTAAAACCTTTTTAGCATATATATTACTCATTGCTGCAAAGTCAACTAAATTTCTAGGCTTACAATCTACATTTGCTCCACCATCTGCTATCATTGTCATTCCTCTTTTTGCATTTGGTAATACAGGGCATAAACAAGGTCTATCTATACCTTTTATTCTCCCTACTACAAATAAACCACCTGCAAGAAGTGCTCCTGTGCTTCCTGCCGATATGATTGCGTCTGCCTTACCTTCTTTGACCATTTTAAGTGCAACAACCATAGAAGAGTCTTTTTTAGCTCTAATAGCCTTTACTGGCTTATCTTCATTTTCTATAATTTCGGTAGTATGAACTATTTCTAACTTACTTCTATCAAATTCATAATTAGAAAATTCTTTTTCTAATATTTCTTTATCTCCAGTTATTATTAGATCAACATTATATTCTTTTATAGCATTAACTGCTCCCTCTACATTAGATTTAGGTGCATTATCTCCACCCATTCCATCTATTACTATTTTCATAACTTTCCTCCTAGTCTAATTCCTCAAATATGAATTTCCCTCTAAATATTTGTTCTTGTGCTTTATTATTAACAATAACTTTTACATAGTGCTTTTTATCAGCTTTTTTATAAATTTCAGCCTTCGCTATAAGCCTATCCTTTTGTTCTATTAATTTTAAGCATTTTACATTTGCAAATCTCATAATAACTTTTGGCGCATCTATTATAGCCATTGCTAATGAGTCTGCTAGAGAGAATATATATGTGTCTTTTAAAGTATTAGTTTTAGAGTAAAGCATGTCTTCTGTAACTTCTAACATAGATATTCCTAGTTGCCCTACAGATAAGTCAATTATTTCACCTGTAATTTCCTTAATTCCTAAAGTTTTAACTTTTGAACTTTCTGATTCTGCTATTGTCTTAACTCTTTCTCTTAATTCCGGTATATTTAAACTCATTCTATCTAATCTGATAGTCTGAATACTAACTTCGAATAGTGCTGCTAATTCTTCATCCGTATAAAAAGGGTCCGCCTGTAGCATTTCAACAAGTTCTTTTTGTCTTTGGGCTTTGCTTTTCTTTTTCATATTACCTCCAAGTTTTTATAGCTGTAATTAGTACCAGCTACTAATAGTAGTATATAGTATTGCATTAAATTTATCAACACTTTTATTATTATTTTTATTATTAACTCTAAATAAGAATATATTTTTATTATATCATTTATATATAAAATATCCATTATATGACATTGTAAATAAAAAAAACATGTAGACTAATCTACATGTTTTTTTAGAAGTTATTACTTAGATACAACTTCTTTACCTTTATAATATCCACAATCTGGACACACTCTATGTGGTAATTTTGGCTCATGACATTGTGGGCAACTTACAAATCCTGTTGCTTCCATTTTTGAGTTAGCTGCTCTTCTCATATCTCTCTTTGATTTAGATGTCTTACGCTTTGGTACTGCCATTTACGCCACCTCCTTAGTCATTTTTAAATATATCTTTTAATTTAGCAAAACGGGGATCTATAGTCTCCTCGTCGTTCGCGATTTCATTGCAAGAGCATTCTTCTTTATTTAAGTTTGCTCCGCATCCTTGACAAAGACCTTCGCAGTCTTCATTACACAACACTTGTGCCGGTAATTTAAAGTCTAATGTTTGTTCTATTAGATCTACAATATTTATAGCTTGTCCATCATATATAAACGCATCATCATCTTCGAAAGTATCTTCATCAAAATTTTCTTTAACTAAAAATCCTTGTATAGAATATTCGATAGGAACTTCTACTTCTTCTAAGCATCTTGAACATTTATCAACGATTATAAAACTCACATCTACATCAAGGTATAATCCCTTATTAGTATTTGAAATTTTACCATCTACACTTATCGGAGAAGCTAGTTTATAACTTTCTTCACAATAATTAATAGTATCAACTTTTTGAGAAAAATTCAAGTCTATTTTATCAGTTTCTCTTCTAATTAATCTATCCAAACTAATTTGCATTAAATTCACCTCAATACATTACCAAATTTATTATACAAATCTAGCATTTGTTTGTCAAGTATTTTTACTTGATAGATATTTTTGACAGTATATAAATTATTTTATAATCTAAATACTCTTAATATTATATCACAAAACAAAACTTAAGGTAGGTTTTACCCTACCTTAAATTATTATATGCATTTATAATTATTTTACTAAAGAAACAGTATCTCTAGCTATAACTAATTCTTCGTTAGTTGGTATTAATAATATCTTAACTTTTGAATCTTCTGTAGATATTACTCTTTCTTTTCCTCTAACCTTGTTAGCTTCTGCATCTAACTTCATTCCTAAGAATTCCATGTTATTAGCTATAGCTTCTCTTATTTCTATACCATTTTCACCAACACCAGCAGTAAATACAACAGCGTCTACTCCGTTCATTTCTGCAGCATAAGATCCTATGTATTTCTTAACTTTTTGAACATAAGCATCTAAAGCAACTTGAGCTTTTTCGTCACCTTTTTCAGCAGCTCCTTCTATATCTCTAAAGTCACTTGATATACCAGTCATTCCGTATACCCCTGACTTTTTATTCATTAAATCAGATAATCCTTTAGCATCTAATCCTTCTTTTTCCATTAAGAATGGTAATATAGCAGCATCTATATCTCCACATCTAGTACCCATTATTAATCCTTCAAGTGGAGTGAATCCCATAGATGTATCAACACACTTACCACCATCAACAGCAGCTATAGAAGCTCCATTTCCTAAGTGACAAGTTATTACCTTAATATCTTCTATGTTCTTTCCTAACATAGCAGCAGCTCTTTGAGATACATACTTGTGAGAAGTTCCGTGGAATCCGTATCTTCTTACACCGTACTTAGTGTATAACTCATGAGGTAATCCGTATAAGTAAGATTTTTTAGGCATAGTTTGGTGGAAAGCAGTATCGAATACTCCTACCATTGGAACACCTGGAAGTATTTCTTCACAAGCTTTTATACCCATTATGTTAGCTGGGTTGTGAAGTGGTGCTAATTCTATACACTCTTCTAATGCAGCCATAACTTCGTCAGTTATCTTAACTGAACCAGCGAATTTTTCTCCACCGTGAACAACTCTGTGTCCTACAGCTTCAACTTCACTTATTTCTTTAACTCCACCGAATTTAGCGTCAACAACACCTTCTAATACTAATTTTATAGCATCTTGATGGTTTTTCATAGGTTGTTCTATAACTAATTTACCTTCTACACCATCTTTTTCTTGCTTAAGTATAGAACCTTCTATACCTATTCTTTCAACTAATCCTATACATAAAACTTCTTCATTTGACATGTCTATTAATTGATATTTTAATGAAGAACTACCACAGTTTAATACTAATACTTTCATTAGTATACCTCCTTAAGTTTATAATTAATATGTAAAAAAACCTTCTCAGGCTTATTATTCACAAATTTTTTATTGTTGTATACATTAAACATTTCGTCATAAATAATATAACACTTTTCAATGTAAAAGTATAGTCTTTATTGTATTAATTTGTTTAATATATTTTACTTAACATAGATTATTTTTCTCCATTTGTTATAATATTATAATATAATTATTTATTTTAATTATTTTTTAAATTATACATTAAATATAAATTTAACAATTTTTTAATTTAAATTCATTTATATTTAGCAAAGGAGATTTTTATGAATATACTCGGACTTGTAGTTGAATACAATCCTTTTCACAATGGACACTTATATCATCTATCTAAATCGTTAGAAATAACTAACGCTACTCATAGCGTTGCTATAATGAGCGGCAATTTCTTACAAAGAGGAGAACCTGCTTTATTTGATAAATATACTAGGGCAGAGGCAGCTGTTAAAAACGGTGTTGATTTGGTTCTTGAGCTTCCAACTATGTTTGCTTGCCAAAGTGCAGAAATCTTTGCTCATGGAGCACTAACTACTCTTAATTCTTTAAATTGTATAGATTCTATTTGCTTTGGTAGTGAAGAAGGACATGTTGATATACTATATACAATTTCTAAAATATTAGTTGATGAGACCGATGAATTTAAATCTTACTTAAAAAAATATTTAGACGAAGGACTACTATTTCCTACAGCTCGAAGTTTTGCTTTATTTGACTATATTAATAAGCATAATTTAGTAGATATCTCTAAAGAAGACCTTTTATCTGTTTTAAACTCTTCTAATAACATTTTAGGACTAGAATATATAAAAAGTCTACTAAAATTAAAAAGTAATATAAAACCTTATACTATTTCTAGAATTTCTGCTTCTTATAACTCAGAAAACATAGAAAGTAATATATGTTCTGCTACTGCTATTAGAAAATCACTAAAGGATAATAATAACTTGTCACTAATATCTAATGTTGTTCCAAAGCCTACTTACGAGACATTAGATAATAAACTAATAAGTAATTTCAATCCTATGTTTGATGATAAGTACTTTGATTTACTATCTTCAATAATACTTAGAGATTATAATATACTAAATAACTACTTTGAAGTTAATGAAGGTATTGAAAATAAAATATACCAAAGTGTTTTCACTTCAAATTCTCTTTATGATTTACAGCAATCTGTAAAGTCAAAAAGATATACTTTAACTAAAATTAAACGTACTCTAAATAATATCCTTCTTGGAATTACTAAAGAAGATATGAATAAGATAAAAAATATTAATTCTATTCCTTATGTAAGAGTATTAGCATTTAATGATAAGGGACGTGAGATTTTAAAAGCTATAAAAAATAATTCTGAAATAAATATAATAAATAAATTTTCAAATATATCTTTTTCTATGGATGATGATGCGTTTAAAACTTTAATACATTACGATGTAAAAGCTAGTAATATGTATAATATAATTTATTACGATAAAAATAAAAATTTACTAAAAGGTCCTATGGATTTTTATACTTCACCAATATATGTAAGATAATCTTTTATATCGAAAAGACTTAAGAAAATTTCATATAATTCTCTTAAGTCTTTTTTGACTATTAAGTTAATATAATAATCATATATTCAATAACTTAATAGGTGATTTTATGAAAAAAAGTAATCTTATAACGTTTTTTACTCCTGTATTAATTGTTATACTTTTAATTTTAGGTATTATTATTTTTCCAAATGAATCTATAGTCGCAGCTAAAGAAGGGTTACATATATGGACAACTGTTTTAATACCCTCTCTTTTACCATTTGTGATTGGTGCAAATCTAATTGTAGATTTAAAAATAGTAGATATAATAGGATTTATAATAAACCCTATAACTAAGTTTATATTTAATGTTTCAGGAAAAAGTGCTCTAGTGTTTGCTATATCTACTGTATCTGGATATCCAGTTGGTTCTAAACTGGCATCTGAACTTAGAAATAACAATGAAATATCTAAATGTGAAGCTCAAAGGCTAGTATCATTTTGTTCAACTTCTGGGCCTTTATTTATAATAGGTGCAGTAGCAACAGGTATGTTTCAAAATTCATCTTTAGGATACCTTATGGTAACTTGTCACTATCTAGGATCCATATCTGTAGGTATACTTTTTAGAAACTATGGTAAAGAATCACTACCTAATTCTAAGTATTCATTAAGAAGAAATATAAAAAATGTAATTGATACTAAAGCATCTGATGGCAATGGATTTTTCGTCTTATTTGGAAGTGCAGTATTCAGTGGAATAAATACATTACTTATGGTAGGAGGATTTGTAATAGTATTTTCTGTTGTATTTAAGATATTTTCTTTATTTAATATAATTTCATTGATATCTTCTATACTATCTATTCCTTTATCATTATTTGGTATAACTTCTGAACTTTGCCATGCCCTTATAAGTGGTTTGTTTGAAATGACAATAGGTTGTAGTAAAGTAGCTAGTATAGTATCTACTCCTGAAGTTCTCAGAGCCTCTCTAGCTAGTTTCTTAATTGGTTTTAGTGGACTATCTATATTAGCTCAATGTTGTAACTTTCTAGCCAAGACAGATATCAATACTAATTTATACATATTAAGTAAATTTTTACATGGAATACTAGCTGGTATATTTACATTTTTACTATACCCATTATTCCAATCATCATCTGTTGTATCTAACTTTTCAAATATATACAATGTATTTTATAATAACCCTATATGGAATTATTATATTATTAATTACAAAACAATACTTCCAATATTTGTAATAGTATACATACTTGTAGCACTTATAATTTTAGAAAAAACAAGTTATAAAAATAAAAAAGAAAGCTAATGCTTTCTTTTTTATTTTTAGCAACGTACCTGTATTTCAAAGTTGTTGGCGATATGAGTGAAATGAATTTTATCTATTTGGATTTAATTCTGCTTTATCTCTTGCTACTTCTTGTAATATATCTTTTAAATTATATTCTATTGTTGTAAGTACATTTTCTGCATATTCAATAGATCCTAGTTTTATTTCACTAGCTATACTTTCTGCTCTTTTTACTATCTCATTTGCTTTTTCTTCTGCTAATACTACTGGTTCGCTAGATTCAACATACGCTTTTACAACTTCTTCTGAATTTTTCTTTAACTCTTCAATATTATTAGTATACTCTGCTCTTATTCTCTCAGCCTCTTTGTTAGCTTGTTCTACTAATTCAGTTGCCTCTTGCTTTGCATCATTTATAAGTTTATGTCTTTCTTTATTTATCCAATCTGCTTGTTTAACTTCTTCTGGAATTAGTGTCTTAATTTCACTGATTATTCCTAATACTTCATCTTTATCTATACCACTTTTATGTGAGAAAGGTATTGAAGAAGCATTTTTTATAACACTTTCTAATTCTTCAAATAATTCCATCATTTCTAAATCTACATACATATCTTTTCTCCCCTATTAGCTTTTCTTTTTAGTTCTTTTAAAACAATATCAGGTACTAAATTTTTTATATCTGCATTAAATGCTAATACTTCTTTTATTAAAGATGAACTTATAAAAGAGTATTTAGTACTCGTTGGTAATATAATTGTTTCTATATTAGGATTTAACTCTTTGTTCATATGAGCCATTTGCAACTCATATTCAACATCTGCCCCACTTCTTATACCTCTAACTAAGGTATCAATCCCACTTTCTTCACAATAATCTACTAAAAGACCATTAAAACTTACAACTTTGATATTACCTAAGTGGCTTGTACATTCCTCAATAAGTTTAACTCTTTCATCAAAATTAAATAATCCTTTTTTGTTAGGGTTGTAAAGAACCCCTATTTGTAGCTCATCAAACAATTTTGATGCCCTACAAATAACGTCTAAATGACCATTTGTTATTGGATCAAAGCTACCTGCAAAAATAGCTTTTCTTATTTTCTTTTCCATTTTATGTTTATTCCTCCGGTTTATAAAATGTTATAGTAGTATTTCCATATTTTTTATCTCTAGTTTTTTCTAATCTTCCTATATTTTCTGGAAATGCATCCTTACTATCATGTTCTATAATTATTATTCCATCTTCATTTAATAAACTTGCATTATCTATTTTTTGTAATGCATCTATAAACATATTTTTATAATATGGAGGGTCCATAAATATTACATCAAATTTATTTCCTTGTATCTTTAGTTTACTTATAGCATCTTTAAAGTCTAAATTTAAAACTATACTTTCATTTTCTACTCTAGCTTTCTTTATATTAGACTTTATTATAGAAATACTTTCTTTACTTATGTCTACAAAAACACATCTATTAGCACCTCTAGATAAGCACTCTATACCTAAAGAACCTGTTCCTGCAAATAAATCTAGTACATTACTTTCCATTATATATGGATTTATCATATTAAATAAAGATTCTTTGACTCTATCTGTAGTAGGTCTTACATCTTCATTTTTAGGCGTATTTAACTTTAATCCTCTTACTTTTCCTGATATTACTCTCAACGTGTCTTCACCTCATTGTATATTTTAACATAATTTTAATTTAATTTAACGAAATTTCTTCTAAGGAATGTTCAAATTTGTCAATTATTTCGTTTTTTATATATTTATTTTCAAAATTTTGCAATTTATGGTCATTTCCTACGATATATCTAGCTTCTTGCTGTGCTATTTTTAGTATTTTCATATGTTTAAATATATTAGCTACTTTAAGCTCTGGAAGTCCATGTTGTCTTGTTCCAAAGAATTCTCCTGGTCCTCTTATTTCTAAATCCTTTTCTGAAATTTTAAATCCATCATTAGTTTCTTCCATAATTGACATCCTTTGTTTACAAACATCTGATTTTGAAGCATATATTAAAATACAGTATGATTTATGGCTACCTCTTCCTACCCTTCCTCTAAGCTGATGAAGCTGAGCTAGTCCAAATCTTTCAGCATTTTCTATTATCATCAAAGTTGCATTTGGAACATTTACTCCTACCTCTATAACTGTCGTTGATACTAGTATATCTATTTCTTTATTTTTAAAACTTTTCATTATAAAATCTTTTTCACTTGCTTTCATTTTTCCATGTAATAGACCTACTCTTAAGTCATTAAAGTATTCTATTTTTAATTCTTCAACAAGCTCTACCGCTGCCTTTGCTTCTATCGCTTCACTTTCTTCTACTAAAGGACATACAATATAAACTTGCCTTCCTTTTTCAACTTCAGCTCTAACTAAAGAATTATAAGCTCTATCTCTCTTACCTTTATCAACTGCAATAGTTTCTATCGGTTGTCTACCTGGAGGAAGTTCATCTATTATAGATATATCTAAGTCTCCATATAGTATAAGTGCTAGTGTTCTCGGAATTGGAGTCGCCGTCATTACAAGTATATCTGAATTAATGCCTTTTGAAGAAAGCTTATTTCTTTGTCTTACTCCAAATCTATGTTGTTCATCAGTTATAACAAGTCCTAATTTATTAAACTCAACCTTATCTTCTATTAAAGCATGAGTCCCTATTAATATATCTACTTCATTATTTTTAACTCTTTCAAGTACATTTTCTTTTTGTTTTTTAGTAAGACTACCTACTAATAGTTCAACTTTCATTCCAAACTTTTCTAAAGTTTCCGTAAGAGAAATATAGTGCTGTTCTGCAAGAATTTCAGTAGGTGCCATTAATGCACCTTGATATCCATTTAAAACGCAATTTGCAAGAGCTAAAAGTGCTACAACTGTTTTACCACTACCAACATCACCTTGAACTAATCTATTCATAAGCTTATCTGAATTCATATCCTGTATAATTTCATATAATGCTCTCTCTTGAGCTCCAGTTAATTTAAACGGTAGAGATTTTAGTATCTCTTCTAATTTTTCATGTTTCTTAAACTTTATACCATTAACTTCATCTACACCATTTTTAAACATGAATAATCCCAATTGCAAAATTAAAAATTCTTCAAATACAATTCTATAAAGAGCAATTTTTAAGGCCTCTTTACTACTAGGTGAATGAATATTTTTTATAGCATAATCTATGCTACATAGTTTATACTTTTCAGTTATCCTTTGTGGTAAATATTCTTTTATTTTAAGCTCTTTATCACTTAAAACATTTTTTATTATACTTATAATGTCCTTATTAGTTACTCCGTATGTAAGCGGATATATAGGTATAACTTTACAAGTGTTTTTAGGTGAATTTGTAAGATGTTCTACTTCACAAGAGCTTAACTCTATGGTTTTAAATTCCTTTTTTACTTTCCCAAATACTAATATTGTATCTCCTAGTCTGAAAGTATTTTTCACATAATCTTGATTGAAAAATACTAGCTTTGCATATCCTGTTTCGTCTCTTACATCAACTTTAGTTATATTCATGCCTTTTCTAGGGCTAGATGTAGATATTCCTACTATTATAACTTTTATAGTTGCTTTTTCTTCATTTTCTAATTGAATTATTTTCTTTAAATTATTTCTATCTTCAAACTGTCTAGGGAAATAATACACTAAGTCCTTCAGTGTAAATATTCCTAACTTATTAAGTTTCTCTGCCCTTTTAGGGCCTATTCCTTTTACATATTGTACATCTTTTCTTAAATCCATCATATTTATCACCTATTACCAAAATTAGCTTCACTTAAGCCACTGCGTGGGCGCTACACTTCATGCTGCTAACACAGTTACTAAAAAAATCCTGTATAATCACTTTTACTAAGTATTATGATTATACAGGACTTTTTAATCTATTCAACTGATATTAAGTAATAATAAAGAGGCTGTCCTCCATAGTATAACTCTACATCTATATCTTCAAACTTTTCTTCTAATTCGTCACGAAGTTTAGAAGCTTCTTCTTCACTTACATCTTCACCAAAGAATAAAGTTATTATTGCAGTATCTTCATCTACTAATTTCTCAACAAGAGTTGTAGTTATTTCATCTACTTTTTCTCCTGCAGATAATAATGTTCCTTCTGCAATCCCTATTATATTTCCTTCTTTAACTTCAATATCATTCATAACTGTATCTCTAACAGCATAAGTTACTTGACCTGATTTAACTAATCCAAGTGAGCTCATCATAGCTTCTTCATTTTCCTCAACAGTTGCATCACCATTGAAGTTTACTAAAGCTGTAAATCCTTGCGGTGTATTTTTAGTTGGTATAACCACAATATTTTTTTCACTTATTTCTTTAGCTTGATTTGCAGCCATTATTATATTGCTGTTATTTGGGAATATAAATATATTCTTAGCATTTATAGTATCTATTGCTCTTACGAAATCTTCTGTACTTGGATTCATTGTTTGACCACCCTCTATTATGTGATCTACTCCAAAGTCTTTAAATATTTTAGCAAGTCCTTCACCCATAGATGTTGCTATAAATCCAAACTCTTTTTCTTCTGCTGAAGAAGCTGTCTCAGATTGTGCATCTAAAACTATATTTTCATGTTGCACTCTCATATTTTCTATTTTTATAGTTATCAATTGACCGTACTTTAAAGCATCTTGAATTACTAGCCCTGGATCATTAGTGTGAACATGTACTTTTATTACACCTTCATCCCCAACAACAGCTAAACTATCTCCATACTTTAACATCATGTCTCTTATTCCAGTATCTTCTATTTTATCACTTTCTAGTATAAACTCTGTACAGTAACCAAACTTTATATCTTCAGTGTTTATAGAATTTGCTGAAGTATTTATAGTTTGTACATTATTTACGCTTGAGTCTTTTATTTTTATAGGATTACCTTTTAGAGCCGCGTGCATTCCTTCATATATAAGAACTAGACCTTTTCCACCAGAATCAACAACTCCGGCTTCTTTTAAAGCTTTTAAAAGTTCTGGTGTTCTATTAAGCGACTCGTTAGCTTCTTTTATAACCATTTCTAAAAACTTTAATAAATCATTTTCTCTTTTGTATGACTTTATTGCAAATTCTCCACTTTCTCTAACTACTGTTAATATCGTACCTTCTATCGGTTTTATAACAGCCTTATATGCAGTATCAGAACCGTTTTTAAACGCTTTTGCTAAATCTTCAGTTGATAATTGTTCTTTACCTTCTATTGATTTTGCAAACCCTCTTATTATTTGTGATAATATAACTCCAGAGTTTCCTCTAGCTCCCATTAAAGAACCTTTTGATAATGCCTTACCTATATCTGTTATATTATCATTTTCTAACTTTGATAATTCCTTCATTGCATAAGATATTGTAAGCGACATATTAGTTCCTGTATCTCCATCTGGCACAGGAAATACATTTAGCTTGTCTACTAAATCTTTATGATTTTGAAGATTATTCGCACCAGAGACAAACATATCTCTTAAAACTTTACCGTCTATATATTGAATCATTTTCTTCCTCCTAATTACTTGACTCTAATTCCTTGCACATTAATATCTATTTTACTTACTTTTATTGACGTTAATTTCTCAACTGTATATTTTACTCTATCTATTATATTGTTTGCAACAGTAGATATATTAGTTCCATATTGTAGTATAACATAAAGTTCTATTGCTATTGTATTATCTTCAAGTTCTTCTACTAAAACACCTTTAAAGGCATTCTCACCTCTTAATAATTCTACTATACCCTTAGATTTATATGCTAAACCTACTAACCCGTAACTTTCCATAGCAGATCTATATGCTATTTGTGATATAACTTGCTTATCTATTTCTATACATCCATATTGATTCATTACTTTTGCACTCATGGTTGACCCCCTTAAGTTCATTTTTATTTTATTTTGCTCAAAATATATTAAAACTTTCTATTTTTATAGTTCATAGAAAATTATATATCCTATAATACTATAAATGTGGTATAATTTAAACCTAGCCATATTATTTAAAAAATATTTTTGTAAAATATTAGGTAGATTTAAAGAAAATATTAGTATTTCTTTTTTAATATTTACTTTATACAAAACTATATATATAATTTTATATGATAACAGCAAATTCTTCAATATGTGTAGAGCAAATATATATTTCTGTTGCACGTTTTCAATATTTATGTTAATATAAATATGTTTTTAGTCTTTAAATAGTTATCATTTTAAGGAGGTGTACGAAAAATGGCAAAGATATGTAGCGTATGTGGTAAAGGTAAGGTTTCTGGAAACCAAGTATCACATTCAAATAGACACAGCAGAAGAACGTGGTCAGCGAACTTAAGAAGCGTTAGAGCTATAATAGATGGTACTCCTAAGAGAGTAAAAGTTTGTACTAGATGTTTACGTTCTGGTAAAGTTGAAAGAGCTTAATAATTCTTTAAAAGCCTACTAGTGTTAGTAGGCCTTTTTTATGTTTTAATCTTTTTTACCACTTCTCATAAACTTTAATACAATATTTGAAATCCATTTTGGTAATTTAATTGTCACCATTTTCATAATCTATTCCCCCTGTAATTTAATTTTTAATTTATTTGCCTAGACTTTAAAGGTTATTCTTAGTTTTTTTAATTATTACTAGTTATTTACCTATATAATTGCTTTTTAATTAATAAAAGAATAATAATACCCCACATCCAATAAGTACAAATGCCGTAAGTGCCGTCCATATCCAATTAGGTAGTATCATAGACAGTATTACAGCAGCCCCAGTTGCTAAACATACAATCCCCAACAAACCCTTTGATTGATTTCTCATAATCGCCTCCTATGGCTTTTAAATCTATTAGTTACTCTATATAGTTAAATTTATGCAAAATATTATAAATTTAGACCTGTCCTACTTTTTAATTTAAAAATTTAATACTCTGCATAATAAAAAGAAGTGTAAAATACACTTCCTTTATTTGCTTATACTATATACATGGTCTATTAAGTTATTTATATACTTTTTATCTGCTAAGTCAATTGAACTTTCAAATCCTTTTAATAAGTTTTTATCATCATCAGTTAAATCTCTTATACCTTTCGCTTCTATATTCTTTTTCATAAATTTCATCATAGCTTTGTCTATTATACCTAGTTCTTTGTAGCTAAATGCTCCTTTAA
This sequence comes from Clostridium sp. CCUG 7971, assembly GCF_017590215.1. Classification (GTDB taxonomy): domain Bacteria; phylum Bacillota; class Clostridia; order Peptostreptococcales; family Peptostreptococcaceae; genus Faecalimicrobium. The sequence continues at coordinate 20,558 of NZ_JAFFPK010000045.1, read as the reverse complement.
AGTGATATAAATCCATTTTATCTATTATCTCACCTTCAAAGTTATTTTTAATAATTTTATTTCTACATTCTTCACTATATGATTCCATTCCAACAACAAATACTATAAGATTTTTATTTAATAGCTTTTCATAATTTTTAATTATAAAATCTACACCCTTTATTTTTCCAACATATAAAGGCCCACCATATATTACAGTGTCATACCTATCTAAATCTTTACTTCTTATATCTGATAATTCATATAAGTCTCCTCCTAATTTAAGAGCTATCCAACCTGCATAGCGTTTCGTAGTCCCATATTTACTTTTATATATAACTGCTATTTTATCCCCCATAATATACCTCCCTATTTATAAACTTATAATTATTATTATATGACTAAGTTTATATTTTCCCTTTAATCTTTTTAAATAAAATTCACTTTGCTCAAATTTACTAAATTATAAATCACATATAAAAAAGATGGTTAAAAACCATCTTTTTTATTTATTTCTTATTATAAGTAAATTTCCTTTATTAACTTTTACACTGCATTTAGATTTTAACATAACATTAGATATACCAATTGGTAATGAGTACTTCATATTATAATCAGTTAATGGATATTCTAGTTCCTTAAGAGTAACTCCTATAGCATCACCTTTTATAGGTATTACAGAAATTGTATCTCCCTTATTTCCATTTATAATTTTTTCTTCATCTATTGCTATATAAATCTCTTCTTTATCAGATATTATTCTAGTACTTATATTCATACATCTTACATAATAAAGTAAATTAATATTTGCAATCATATGATCCACTCTACCACCTAATGCTCCTAAAAAGTCGATTTCTTTTGCACCAAGTTGTTTAGCTAAATAAATACATAACTCTGTGTCTGTTTCATTTTTCTTAGATGGAAATTTCTCAAATTTAACTCCACAGCTTTTATAATAATTTATAATATCATTATATACAGAATCTAAATCTCCTATTATATAGTCCGGTTTTATTTCCATATTATACGTATGATTAGCTCCTCCATCTGCGCAAATTATATAATCATACTCATTTTTAGATATTAATTGTTTTGTATTTTTATAATCTTGGATTTCTCCATTTAAAACAATACAGATTTTCATATATATTTCCTATTTAGATGCATTCTCTCTAAATAATTTAACAGTAGTTGGTATATCCTCACTATTAAATATAGCTGAACCTGCAACTATTATATTTGCTCCTGCTTTGACTACCTTATCTACATTACTAGGTTTTATTCCACCATCAACCTGTATATCAATATTTAATCCTTTACTATCTATAAGCTCTTTTAATTCCTCTATTTTAGGTATCATACCTTCTATAAATGATTGCCCTCCAAACCCTGGATTAACTGTCATTATAAGTACCATATCTACCTCAGATAATACATGTTTTATTGATTCTATCGAAGTAGCAGGGTTTAGGGCAACCCCTGCTTTTATACCATAAGATTTTATATTTTGTATAGTTCTATGTAGGTGAGTACATGCTTCTTGATGAACAACTATTAAATCACATCCTGCATCTACAAAGTCTTTTATATAAAGATCTGGATTTTCTATCATAAGATGTGCATCAAATACCATATTTACATCTTTTCTTAGTGATTTTACAATCCCTGGCCCTAAAGTAATATTTGGTACAAAATGGCCATCCATTACATCTATGTGTAAGTACTCACACCCTGCATTTTCTACCTTTTTTACGTCTTCTAATAATCTAGCAAAGTCTGCTGATAATATAGATGGTGCTAATTTAATCATTTTAGTATCTCCTTTTCCCTTGTCTTATTTCATTTAGTAATTGTATATAACTATCATATCTTTGTTTAGATATTTTACCATTTTGGGCAGCCTCTTTTATAGCACAACTAGGCTCATTTTCATGTACACATCTTGAACCAAATCTACAATCATCAAATTCATCAAACTCTATAAAATAATCCTTAAGCTCAGTTTCACTTATATCATCTAAAGTTAATGAACTAAATCCTGGAGTATCAGCAACCATAGCACCACAATCTAACTTTAAAAGTTCTGCATGTCGTGTAGTATGTTTTCCTCTTTTTATTTTGTCACTTACTTCTCCTGTTTGTAATTTAAACTTACTATCTATTTCATTTAGTAAACTAGATTTTCCAACTCCAGATGGACCTGCAAACACGACTACATTTCCACTTAATTCTTCTCTTATTTTATCTATATTTAGCTTAGTTTTATTACTTACAGGTATTACTTTATACCCACTAAGTTCATAGACATTTTTTAATTTATCTAATGTATCATCCTCATCTAAGTCAGCTTTTGTAAGCACTATAACTATCTCTAAATTTTCCTTTTCAGCTAAAACTATAAATCTATCTAATAAGGATAAGTTAGGCTTAGGATTTTTTATAGCAAATACTATAAGAGCCTTATCTACATTAGCGATAGGTGGTCTTACAAGTTCAGTATCCCTTTTATCTATTTCCTCAACTACACCCTTTTTATTCTCTTCATCAACTACACTTATACTAACTCTATCTCCAACTAAAGGTGTGATTTTTTCTTTTCTAAATATACCTCTAGCTCTACATTCATAAAGCCCATTTTCTGTATCTACGTAGTAAAATCCCCCTATTCCTTTTATAATTTTTCCATTTATCATTTATTTCCTCCTTAAATTCTAACTCATATCAATATTGTATCCTATTTTTATATAATATCATAATAAGCTTAAAATTTATTACTATTTATTTCTATTAATTATAATAAGTTACTTTTATAGTATATAGCTTTCTCCAAATAAAAGTTTTACTTTAACCAAATTTAATTAATAATATAAAAAAGCTCAACCTATTAAGTTGAGCTTTTTTTTATATTATTCTTGTGATTCTGTGCTTACCTCTGGTGCTTCATTAGAACTATCTCCACTGCCTGTTCCAGGAGTCTCTGTCCCTGATCCAGTATTTCCTCCAGCGTTTCCTTCACCAGTTGATCCGCTTCCGTTATTACCTCCTGGAGTTGTTGACCCATTTGATCCATTACCATTTCCATTTCCATTAGGTTTTGATCCATGACCATTTCCGTTAGGTTTTGAACTTGATCCATTATTATTCCCTCCAGAGTGAGATCCTCCGTTTGAGTTTCCTGTTCCTTCACTGGGATTGGTAGGTTGTTGAGTTGTATTGTCTTTTTCATCGTCTTCTTTTGGAACTTCAGGCTTAACCGCCTCTGGACCTCTACTTACAACAACATCTATCTTATCGCCTTCTTCAATAGTTCCAGCTCCTGATTTAGGGCTTTGTCTTAAAACAACACCTTGTTTAAATTTGTCACTATATTCATAGCTTATATTACCTAATTGTAATTTATTTTCTTTTAATGTATTTTCTGCTTCTCCTAATGTAATTCCTACTATATTAGGTACCTCTGCATTTTTTGATCCTTTACTATATACTATGCTTATAGTATCGCCTTCTTTAACATCACTCTCTGCTACTGGTATTTGAGATATTACATGATCTTTTTCTACATTTGGATCATACTCATCTCTTAACGTTACATTTAAACCTAATCTTTCAAGTTCTCTTTGAGCATCATCTATATGCATATCTTTAAGATTTGGTGCTTTTAAAACTTCTCCATCTTTAGACCCAAGCACTGGACCTAATAATTTAGCAGCAAAAATTACTTGTGAAAGTAAAACTAACACTAAAACTCCGATTAGTACTTTAAGCCTTTTTCTTGTTTTAGGACTTTCTTCTTTTTCTTGTTTTTTTCTTTTCTTTTTTTCTTTTCTGCTTTTTGGCTTTTCTTCTTCAAGCAAATCTTCATCTTCTTCATCTTCATCAAAACCTACAGGTACAACCCTAGGCTTTGTAGATTTTTGCATATCTCTTTCATCAATTTTTTGAGTTGCATAGTTATCATATTCTTTTATAAAATCTAAGTCTATATTTTTTTCTATATAATCTATATCTTCTATTAACTCTTCAGCACTTTGATATCTATCCGAGCTTGACTTTTCAGTTAATTTCTTTATTATAGTTCTAACACTTTGAGGTATGTTTACTTTTTCATCAGGTGTAAATTCTATCTCTTCATTTATATGTTGAAGTGCTATAGATATAGGACTGTCTCCTCTAAAAGGAACTTTTCCTATTAGCATTTCGTATAAAACTATACCTAATGAGTATAAATCTGCATTATTACTTACAAATTTACCTTTTGCTTGTTCAGGAGAAAAATAGTGTACTGATCCTATTATACTCCCAATATTTGTCATAGTAGAGTTAGAAACAGCTTTTGCTATACCAAAATCAGCTACCTTAACTATTCTACCTTCATTAGATATAAGTATATTATGAGGTTTTATATCTCTATGTATAATACCCTTTTTATGTGCTGCACTGAGAGCCATAGCTATCTGCTTAGTTATATCTAGTGCAGTATACTCATCTAAAGTTCCTTCATTTTTTATTATCTCTTTTAGGTTTTGTCCATCAATAAATTCCATTACTATATAATGAACCTTACCATCTTCACCTACATCATACACATTTACTATATTAGGATGAGAGAGGCTTGCCACAGCTTCAGCTTCTCTTTTAAACTTACCTAAAAACTCTTCATCATCTACAAACTCAGGCCTTAGTACTTTAACAGCTACAGTTCTGTTTAGTAATCTATCTTTAGCTTCATAAACAAAGGCCATTCCTCCATCACCAATTTTTCTGATGATTTCATATCTGTTTCCTAAAACAGTTTCTCCCACTTTATCACCATCCTATTTATCTTCTATTAATATAACTGAAACATTATCCTTACCAGAAATATTATTAGCTGTATTTATTAACTCTTCAGTTAAATTCATTATGTCTTCATCTTTTGATATTATCTCTTTTATAACTTCATCATCTACAAATCCTGTCAATCCGTCTGTAGCAAGTAGGATTTTATCTCCTCTATCTATCTCTATCTTAAATATGTCTACTATAACTAGTTCATCTGTGCCCATTGCTCTAGTTATATGATTTCTACGAGGATGGTTTTTAGCTTCACTTTTTGTAATAATATTCGCTTCTATAAGCTCTTGAACTACGGAATGGTCTTTTGTTATTTGGTCAAATTTATTATCTTTTAATAAATAGCATCTACTATCACCTACATTGGCAATATATAAGTTATTTTTATATAATATAGCTGTCGTTAAAGTAGTTCCCATGCCTTCATAATCTACATTTGATATAGATTTTTCATGTATAATGGAATTCACATTATTGTAAGCTTGTTTAACTATATCATCCACATAATCTATTTTTATGTTTGTACTTTGTAATAAATTCTCTTTAAAAAAACAAATTATATTTTCAACAGCTAATTTACTTGCAACTTCACCTTTTTTATGGCCACCCATCCCATCAGCTAACGCAAATATTCCTATAGATCCATAATCTGTATCTATAATTTCCCCCTTACAGTAATCTTCATTATTTTTTCTCACTTTTCCTATATGGGAGGCACAACTATAAATCATACAACTTCCCCCTTAAAGCTACTTATGCTTTCTTCTTAATTGTCCACAGGCTCCACCTATATCAGAGCCCATAGAAATTCTAACAGTAGCTGGTATATTATTTTTTTCTAGGATATCCCTAAACTTATAAATATAAGCTTTATTTGGTCTTTCAAAATCTCTTTCTTCCACGTTGTTTATTGGTATTAAGTTAACATGGCATAACATTCCTTTTAATAATTTTACAAGGGCTAATGCTTCTTGTTCTGAATCGTTAACTCCTTTTATTAATGAATATTCTAATGTAACTCTTCTATTAGTCTGTTGTATATAATACTTACATGCATCTAATATATCTTTTATAGAATAGGCTTTAGCCACTGGCATAATTTCTATCCTTTTTTCATCATATGGAGAATGAAGAGATAAGGCTAAATTTATAGGCAAACCTAAATCTGCTAATTCTCTCATTTTAGGGGCTATTCCACAAGTTGATAGTGTTATATGTCTATATCCAATATTTAGACCATTCTCATCATTTACTATTTTTAAAAACTGTTTAGTATTTTCAAAATTATCTAATGGTTCTCCGCTTCCCATTAAAACAAGATTTGATACTCTTTTACCCGTATCTTCTTGTATTTTTAATATTTGATCTAGTATTTCCCATGGTTCTAAGTTTCTAAGTAAACCATCTATTGTGGACGCACAGAATTTGCATCCCATTCTACATCCTACTTGATTTGAAATGCATACTGTAACTCTGTCTTCATAATCCATCATTACAGTTTCGATTATATTTCCATCATTTAATAAGAATAAATATTTTTTCGTTTTATCAACTTTTGATTCTAACTTTAATTCAACTTCTATATTACCAATGTATGATACCTCATCAAGCTTTTCTCTTAAGCTCTTAGGAATATTATTCATATCATCAAAACTTTTAGCTCCTTTATATATCCATGAAAAAATCTGACTACCTCTAAATGGCTTTTCACCTATAGTTTTCATAAATTCTTTCATTTCTAACTCTGTAAAGTTTTTTAATGCCGTCTTTTTCTGATTCATATTATCACTACCTTACTTTCTTTAATTTTGCTATAAAGAAACCATCCATACCATGAATATTTGGATATATTTTTAAATATCCTTTATCTTGATTATCTAAATCTATATTTATTTCATCAATTGGTACTAATTCAAAATTTTCATTTTCCTTTAAAAATTCATTAACTACATCAATATTTTCGCTATCTTGAATTGTACATGTACTATAAACTAATATTCCATTAACTTTTACATACTTTGATGCATTTTCTAAAATTGTCTTTTGTATTGATGGTAAATCTTTAAGTTCCGCCTTAGTTTTAAATTTTATTTCAGGCTTTCTTCTTATTATACCCAATCCAGAACAAGGAACATCAGCTAATACATAATCATATTTTTCTATACTTTCTACATCTAATTTAGATGCATCGTAACTTCCGATTTCTATATTTTCAAGACCTAACCTTTTTACTGTATTATCTATAAGTTTTAACTTATGTTCAAATACATCTCTTGCTACTACTTTACCAGTGTTATTCATAAGTGTTGCTAAGTGAGTAGATTTCCCTCCTGGTGCACTACATACATCTAATACTAAAGAATTTTCCTTAGGATTAATTACTTTTCCTACTAGCATAGAACTAATATCTTGTATTGTAAATAAGCCTTCTTTAAATAACTCATTATTTTCTATATTTTTAAGATTTTCCACCTTTATAGCTTCTTCTACATGAGTAACTTTATAAGCTTTTATATCCATTTCCTTTAGCTTATTTAAAAGCTCATCTCGATTAGTTTTAAGCATATTCACTCTTAAATAAATACTTGGCCTTTCACTATTAGCTTCTAGTAAATCTTCTGTAAATTCCTTAGAGAAGCTATTCATCCAATTTTTTATCATCCATGGACTATATGAGTATTTTGTAGATAAGTCCATTATTTCACTACCTGTATCTACCTTTAACACTTCTTCTTTATTTCTTATTATATTTCTAAGAATTGCATTTACAAATCCAGATGATCTTTTATCATATTTTTTTACTAAATTTACAGTTTCATTTACAAGCGCATAATCTGATATGCCATCTAAAAACGCGATTTGATAAATTCCCATCCTTAGCAATATTTTAACATAAGTTGATAATTTTTGCGTCTTAATCTTTGAAAGTTTATCGATTATATAATCTAAATAATACTTATTTTCTACCACTCCATATATAAGTTCTGTGGCAAAACCTCTATCTTGGTTACTTAAACTTAAATTTTTAAAGTGCTTGTTTATTGCTATATTAGAATAATTGTTATTTTCTTCTATATCACAAAGCACCTTAAATGCTATTTCTCTTGCGTTCATATAAATTTCTCCTTAAGTTATATACAAATTTACTTCGTTAAAACCACTTCATATCGCCAATGACCTTTAAAGTCCGGTCCATTACTTAAATAGAAAAAGTCCTAGAAATACTAGGACAATCTCCTTTAATCATTGTTTCTATTTGCTATTGCTAATAATCTTAAAAGTTGAAGCACCGATGTTAATGCTGCTGCAACATAAGTTAAAGCTGCTGCTGTAAGAACTTCTCTACTTTGATTTTTTTCTCTTCCCTCAACAAGTCCTAAGTTTGCAAGTTGAACTACCGCTCTATTTGAAGCATTAAATTCTACTGGTAAAGTTACTAGTTGGAATAATACTGACGCAGCGAATAATAATATCCCAATTTGTAAAAATGGGCCTCTCATAATAAATCCTAAAGCTATTAAAAGCCATGATATATTTGATGAAAAGTTTACTACTGGAACTAATGCGCTTCTAAAGTTAAGTGGTATATATCCTTTTGCATGTTGGATTGCATGACCACACTCATGTGCTGCAACTGAAACTGAAGTAATTGAAGTACCATAGTATATATCTTGTGATAATCTTACTACATTTCTTCTTGGGTCATAGTGATCACTTAAATGTCCTCTAACCATTTCTATGCTAACATTATATAATCCATTTGAATCTAATATTTTTCTTGCCACTTGCTCTCCGCTATATCCTCTTTGAGCATTTACTCTTAAGTATTTACTTGTTGTTGAGCTCACCTTAAATTGAGCATACATTGTAAATAATATAGCAGGAATTAATATAATCATTGTTGGATCAAGAATTCCATAACCATATCCATAGTATCCAGGCATATAAAATACACTCCTATCATTAATTTTTATTTATGAAAAAGTTTATAGCTCTTTCAACTTCACTTATATCTATAGTTGTATCTACACAAGGTCCATTAGGTCTTTTATTAAATACCCCAAGTACTGGTATACCTTTAACATCTTGAACTCCTGATGTTAAATCTCTTTCACAAGCAACTGCTATAACTGCTTTAGGTTTATTTTCTATTATAATTTTTCTAGCTAAAGTTCCTCCTGTAGCTACGAATATATTTACATTTGTTTTCTCTTTTAGTTTAACTAAATCTCCTACATTACATAATCCACATTCTGCACAGTTTTCTATTTTAGTTGTTACTTTTAATTTACAACTACTCTTTTGTATACAGTGAGGTATTAGTATAAGTATTTCTTCACTCTTTAAATTATATTTATTACTATATATATAATTGTTATTTAACTTAACAAATACTTTTCTTAGCTCATTTTTAGATACACCTATGCTATTTCCTATAAGTGTTATTACAGGAAATAATAAACTTACTATATTAAAATTAATTTTCATAAAATGCGGACTAACTTTTTTATCTTTAATAACATTATTTGTAATAATTAATGAAAATATTATTATACATACTAATACTACAACTATAATGTTTATTAATACTGAAAAAACATGAGTTAAATTAGATACGAATAAATTTATACCTAATCCTCCAACTATAAGTATTCCTATTAATATACCTACAGTAGTCATATACTTTTTTGCGTCCATAATGTCTTCCACCTAACCTAAAACTATATCGGTTTCTATACTATTTCCTTTTATATATTCTGATACTAAAACTCTTTTCTTTCCTGGCATTTGCATTTCTTCTATTAAAATTACATTGTCGTTGCTTGAAACTCTTATACCCTCTTTATCTACTTTAAGTATTGTTCCAGGTGCTTTTTTACTACTTTCACTTAGAACTTTAGTTTTCCAAACTTTCATAGTAGCATCATTATAAGTTGTATAAGCACTTGGCCATGGATTTACTCCTCTTACAAGATTATGTATTTCTCTTGCACTTTTATTCCAATCAATATTACCTAATGATTTATTCATAATAGGAGCATAAGAAAATTCATCATGATTTTGAGGTATTCTAGGAGCTTCTCCCTTTTCTATTAAATTTATTGTCTCTTTTAAAGTTTTAGCTCCAATTTCCATCATTTTATCATGAAGTTCTCCAGCTGTTATTTCATCATCAAGATCAAATTCAGATGTTAATATCATATCTCCTGTATCTAAGCCTTCATCCATATACATAGTTGTTACACCTGTTTTTTCTTCTCCATTTATTATTACCCAATTTATCGGAGCTGCTCCTCTATACTTTGGTAATAATGAAACATGGACATTTACACATCCAAGTTTTGGAATATCTAAGATTGATTTAGGTAATATCTGACCAAATGCAACTACTACTATTAAGTCTGGACTTAACTCTTTTAATACATTAACAAATTCTTCATCTCTAGCCTTTACTGGTTGATATACATCTATGTTGTATTTTAAGGCTAGTTCTTTTACAGGTGGCATACCTAGTTTTTTACCTCTTCCAACTGGTTTATCCGGCTGAGTTACAACACCTATAATTTCATGTTTTTCATCTATAATTTTTTGTAAACATCCAACTGCAATGTCAGGTGTTCCCATAAATAATATTCTCATTAAATTAACACCTACTACTTTCCTATTTTATCTACAAATAATACTCCATCTAAATGGTCTATTTCATGACAGAAAGCTCTAGCTAATAGCTCTTCACCTTCCATTTCAAATAATCTACCTTGTCTATCAAATGCTCTTACTTTTACATAATATGGTCTTCTAACAGCACCTGACTCACCTACAACACTTAAACATCCTTCGTCATCTACTTGCTCTCCAGATGTCTCTATTATTTCAGGATTTATAAGTTCTATTAATCCATCTCCAATATCTATAACTACAACTCTCTTAAGCATACCAACTTGTGGTGCAGCAAGACCAACACCATCCGCATTATACATAGTATCTGCCATATCATCTAATAATTGTATTATCTTATTATCTATTTGTTCTACCTTTTTTGATTTTTTTCTAAGTACTGGTTCTCCTATTTGAACAATCTCTCTTAATGCCATTTTTCTTTCCTCCTAAGTTTATAATACGCTATTTGGGTTAATATCTATTGATACATTAATTTCTTTATTAAATACTGTATCTCTTTTCGTTATACATATATATTTTATTATACCCTTTAATAAATTAATTTCAATATTATCATCCTTAAATAATATCTGCCATCTGTAATTTTGATTTATTTTAGATATGGAACAAGGATTTGGACCTAATACAAAATCAAAATCATTTATCCCCCTACTTTTAAGTAAGTAAATAATCGAATCATACATATTTTGAGCGTTTTGCTTTACTAATCTTTCATTTTCTCCACTTATTACCACACTTACCATATTATTAAATGGTGCATACCCAAAAGCCATTCTAATTTTTATTTCATCTTCATAAAATCCTTCATAATCATAGTTTATAGCTCGTCTTATTGCATAGTGGTCTGTATCATAAGTTTGAAGTATTACCTTTCCTTCTTTGTCAGATCTGCCTGCACGTCCTGAAACTTGAGTAACTAATTGGAATGTTGTTTCAAAACTTTTAAAATCAGGGAAATTTAAAATCATATCAGCAGATAAAATTCCAACTAAAGTAACATTATCAAAATCTAATCCTTTACTAAGCATCTGTGTTCCTATTAATACTTCAGCTTCCTTATTTTTAAATTTATTTAAAATTTCTTCTAAAGAACCTTTTTTTGATGTTGTATCTTTATCCATTCTTAATACTTTGATATCTTCAAATATACTGTTTAATTCTTCTTCAATCTTTTGCGTCCCTATACCAAAAGGTTTTACATAGTTACTACCACATTCAGGGCACTCTTTTGGTATTTCTTTTTCGTACCCACAGTAATGACATCTTCCACTATTGCTTCTTTTGTGATAAGTAAGAGATATATCACAGTTTTCACACTGAAATACATATCCACATTTTCTACAAGATACAAAACTTGCATATCCTCTTCTATTTAAAAATAGTATTACCTGATTTTTATTTTTAATTGCTTCTTCTATTTCTCCTTGAAGCCTATTACTAAATATGCTTTTATTTCCGTTATTTAGCTCAGACTTCATATCTACAACTTCAATTTTAGGAAGAGGCTTTTTATTTGCTCTTTGCTTTATTTCAATAAGTTCATACTCACCATTTTTTGCTTTATAATATTCTTCAACTGAAGGCGTCGCTGATCCTAAAACTAAAGATACATCATTTTTCATAGCCATATATCTTGCTACTTCTATTGCACTAAATTTAGGGTTCTTTTCTGATTTATATGATGATTCATGAAACTCATCTATTATAATAACGCCTAAGCTATTAAATGGTGCAAATAACGCCGACCTTGCGCCTATTAGAATTCTTACTTTTCCAGATTTTATAGCTTTATATACATCATGCTTTTGACCTTCTGATAACTGACTATGAAATACTCCTACAATATCACCAAATCTATTTTTAAATCTAGATATTGTTTGTGGAGTAAGTGCTATTTCAGGAACTAATACAATACTATCTAATCCTTGGTTTAGTGCATAATCTATAATTTCCATATATACTTCCGTCTTACCACTGCCAGTAACACCTTTTAATATATATGGTTTTTTATTTTCATCAAACATTTCTGATGTTACCTTGTTTATTGCATGGGCTTGTTCATCATTAAGTATTATCTCTTTATTTACCGATTTATATATTTCGTCTGGATTTCTATAATAATCTTTTAATTCTAATGTAATTAAATTTTTATCATGTAAAGAATTTATACTTTGTTTTGATGTTTTTAAGATTTCAACCAAATCATTTATTTCAACATTATCATTATTTTTTAAGAATTTTATTATTTCTTTTTGCTTGCTTCCTAAATTTATTTTATTTGTTTTTATAAATTCATCTATTTCATTACTTTCAATAGCTAATGATATATAGCATATCTTTTTTTCATTTTTATGATTTTTATATTCCCAACTTAACTTAACTATATTTTTCTTACTCATTCTATCTAATAAACTATTTATATTTTGTATATATTTTAACTTTTCAACCTTAACTTTACCTTTACTTCTTAAAATCTCATCTACTACTTTACTTTGATTTTCATTTAATGTTTCTAGAACTTTTTGAAATTGAATGTTACTTAAACTTAAAAGTTTATCACTTAAACTTACAACTTTATAGTTATTAAGCTTATACCCCTTTGGATATATTAAGTTTATACAATCTATATATGTACATAAGTATCTGTTTTTCATCCAATTTACTAATTCTAAATCTTCTACCCTAAATATAGGATTTTCATCTAATAAATCTATAACTTCTTTAGCTTTTATTTTTTCATCTATATCATCTGTAAGTTCAAATACAAAGGCTTCCGTTGGCTTATTTCCCTTTCCAAATGGAACTAAGATCCTATGACCTATATGTAATTCTTCTATAAAAAAATCCGGAACTTGGTATGTAAATAGGTTGTCTGTATGTATAGTATTACTTCTAACTATGACTTTTGCATATTTTTCCATATTATAACCTCGATTTTTATCATACTGTTATTTATAATTTAAAATTCATTTCTCAAATTTAGTTTCTAAAAATTATATTTTTTCCATAAACCAGATAAAATATAATTTTATTATACTTAAAAAATATAAGCATCTATTAAATAGATGCTTATCTTTCAAGTAGTAATTTAACTTTATCTAAAATAACGTTAGCTACTTCTTCTTTTTTCATTTTTGGGTATTCAGTAATGTTTCCATCCTTATCTACGATCTTTACTATGTTAGTGTCAACTCCAAATCCTGCACCTTCTTTAGTTAAATCATTTGCTACTATAAAATCAAAGTTTTTCTTTTTAATTTTACCTTTAGCGTTTTCTATAAGGTCATTAGTTTCTGCTGCAAATCCAACTAATACTTTATCATTTTTAACTTTACCTATTTCATAAGCAATGTCTTTATTTCTATCTAATTCTATAAATAAGTCATCATTAGTTTTCTTTATTTTTTTATTAGAATAGTTTTTAGGCTTATAATCTGCCACAGCTGCACTTTTTATAATTACTTGATTATCATCCATATTATTTATAACTGCATCATACATTTCTTGAGCTGTTTCTATTCTAATTAATTTTTTAAGATTTTGTGGTGGATTTATATTTGTAGGTCCTGATATTAAAGTTACATCAGCCCCTCTACTTATAGCTTCACTTGCTATTGAATATCCCATCTTTCCACTTGATCTATTTGTTATATATCTTACTGGATCTATACTTTCCATTGTTGGTCCTGCAGTAACTATTATACTTTTACCACTTAAATCTTTTTCTTTTGTAAGTAATTTGACAACTTGATTTACTATATCTTCTGGAGTTGCTAATTTTCCTTTACCAACATCTCCACAAGCAAGTCTACCACTTTCAGGTTCGACGAATTCATACCCTAGTTCTTTTAATATACTTATATTTCTTTGAACTATAGGATTTTCATACATATTAGTATTCATAGCTGGTGCTATTAATATTTTTCCTTTTGTTGCCATAACTGTTGTTGTAAGCATATCATCAGCTATTCCATTTGCCATTTTACCTATTACATTAGCCGTTGCCGGTGCTATTAAAAACACATCCGCAGATTTAGCTAGTGATATATGTTCTACATCCCAAGTTTTCGGCTCCTCAAACATGTCATAAACTACATAATTTTGGCTTAAAGATTGAAATGATAACGGAGTAACAAATTCAGTTGCTGACTTAGTCATTATCACACGTACATTTGCGCCTAATTTTTTTAGTCTACTTACAACATCTAATGCTTTATATACGGCTATTCCGCCACTTACACCAATTACAACAGTCTTGTTTTTAAGCATTTGGATTACTCCTCTATTATATTTTGTCTTTGTTCTGCTTGAGTTTTAGCTTCTTCTATATCTATTTCTTCTTGAGTTAATAATCTATAAGTTATTTCTCCTTCAGCAACTTCTTGAGTAGCTATGCTAACTGGTTTAGTTTCATTTTGTCTATTATAAACATAGATATCTGCACCGTCGATTATTTCTCTAGCTCTTTTTGCAACAGTTCCTACTAAGTAGTATCTATTGTCTATTTTGTTTAATACTTCATTGATTGATGGTTTTAACATATTATAATTCCTCCTTAAACTTTTCTATTATATTATTTTTATATCTAGTAACTTTATTCTTTTCAGCTAATATTATGCTTTCTACTTCTTTTGTTGATTGTTTTACATCTTTATTTACTACAAAGTAGTCATAATTTACTATTTGATTTATTTCTTCAAATGCACAGCTGAATCTTTTATCTATTTCTTCTTTTGTTTCTGTTCCTCTTCCAACTATTCTATTTTTTAGTTCTTCAAGAGATGGAGGAAGTACAAATATAAACACTCCTTCAGGATAAACTTCTTTTATTTGCTTAGCTCCTTGCATTTCTATTTCTAATACAACATCTTGCCCATTTTCTAAGCATTCTATTATAGCTGCTTTTGGAGTACCATAAAAATTATCATAAATTTGAGCATACTCTAAAAACTCACCTTTTCCTATCATATCTGTAAATTTCTCTTTCTCTATAAAGAAATAATTTACTCCATCAACTTCTCCATTTCTTGGTTTCCTCGTTGTTGCTGATACGGATAATTTTATCTGATCATTTTTTTGTAATAACTCTTTGCATATAGTACCTTTTCCAGCACCTGATGGCCCTGATACAACTAATAATAGCCCTTTTCTCTTAAGCATTAATATCTTCCTTTCTCATTATACAAATGTTTCTCATTTTTATTAGAATCTATGTTATAGTTTTTATTTCTATCTACTCTATATTTTGTATTTGTTCTCTTATTTTTTCTAATTCACTTTTTACTTCAACAACTAAGTTAGTTATATTTAAATCTGATGACTTTGAGCCTATAGTGTTAGTCTCTCTATTCATTTCTTGAATTAAAAAGTCTATTTTTCTTCCTATTGATTCATTTTTTACAACTGTCTTTTTAAGTTGTTCTATATGAGAATTAAATCTAACTATCTCTTCAGTTATACTACTTTTATCTGCGTATATTGCAACCTCTTGAGCTAGTCTATTTTCATCTATTATGCTAGGGTTTTCCAGGATTTCACTTATTCTATTATTTAACTTCTCTTTATAGTCAATAACAACATTATATGAGTACTTTTCAATTTCTTCAATATAATTTTTAAGAAGGTCACATCTCATTGCAATATCTTCTGCTAATTTTTTTCCTTCTTCACTTCTCATTTCTTTTAATTTTACTAAAGCTTCTTCTAATGCTTTTTTAAACATAGACCATAGTAATTCTTCATCTTCTTCTTTTTCTTCACTTTTAACTACATCAGGAAATTTTGCTACATTCATAACACTTATATCATCTACTAAATCAAATTTTTCTTTAATTTGTTTTAATATACCTACATATTGAGTAGCTAGCGTCTCATCAAACTTTAAGTTTACATCTTCACTACCTAGGAAGTCAAGTTTTATGTATAAGTCCACTCTCCCTCTTTTAACGTGATCTTTAATTAAGTTTCTTGCCTTATCTTCTAAAAATGATATCTTTCTTGGAAGGCGAATATTTATATCTGCATATTTATGATTTATAGTTTTACACTCTACTAAAAAATAGTAGTTATCATCTTTATATTCTCCTCTTCCAAAGCCTGTCATACTTACAGCCATCTTATACCTCCAAGTTTCCTTCACATATTTTTACAGCAGGTCCTGTCATATAAACAAAATCTTCTATATCTATCTTTACACATCCACCTTGTGATGTGACATTCACACTTTTATCTACCTTATTTAAATAATTACAAATTACTGCACATGCACTCATTCCTGTTCCGCATCCAAATGTATATCCACATCCTCGTTCCCATGTATGGACATGTATATTTTTATAATCGTTTATTTTAACAAAATTTACATTTGTTTTATTAGGGAATATATTATGATTTTCTATTTCTTTTCCATATTTAAATACTTCTTCTTTATTTAATTTATCGACTAATATTACTACATGGGGTACACCCATTAGTACAAAGTTTATATTGAATTCTTTATCTAAAATTTTAATCTTTTCATTTATAAGTTTATCTTTATTGTTATCTAATAAAATATCATTAGATTTAAAACTATATTTCCCCATATTTACTTTTATAGTTTTATCTTCTGTATTAATCTTTATATTTTTAATACCATCTAATGTTTCTACACTAAACTCTTCTTTAGTAACTATATTATTATCATAAACAAATTTTACAAAACATCTAAGTCCATTTCCACACATTGCAGCTCTTGAGCCATCTGAGTTATAGTATACCATTTCTACATCTGCTCTGTTAGAATTTTTAACAATTAATAAACCATCTGCTCCAACTGAAAATCTTCTATGACATACAAGTCTAGCTAAATTAGAGTAGCTTGAGGATGATTTTTGATCAAATCTTTTGTCTATAGCAATAAAATCATTTCCTATTCCATGCAACTTCCAAAATTTCATAATATCTCCCCTTTTATTTTTAATCTCTAACTTATAATTATACAATATTTCACTTAGAAAAGGAAATTTTATTAAGTTAAAAAATATATTAAATATTCATCCAAAAAGTTGATTAAATAAAGCTGACTATTCACAATATATATATATTATGTAATAATTAGTTTATAACGTACTACGTTTATGAAAGGAGTGATATCATGGCTTTAGATGGTTTAGTTATACATTCTATAGTAGATGAGTTATCATCAAAAATTTTAGGTGGTAAAGTAGATAAAGTTCATCAACCAGAAAATGATGAATTAGTTTTACATATAAGAAACAATAAAGAAAATTTCAAATTAATATTAAGCGCTAGTGCTTCTAATCCTCGGGTATATCTTGCAGAAAATTATAAAAAGGAAAATCCAATAAGCGCACCAATGTTTTGTATGTTATTTAGAAAATATATTCAAAACGGAATCGTCGTCGGAGTATCTCAAATTGGATTCGAAAGAATCATAAAAATTAGCGTTGAATCTTTTGATGAACTAAAAGAAAAAACTACTAAGGATATATATATAGAAATAATGGGAAGACACAGTAATATAATACTTACTCATGCATTAGATAATAAGGTTATAGACTCTGCTAAAAGAATTCCTTTTAGCGTAAGTAGAGTTCGTCAATTATTACCCGGTGTAACTTATGTTTTACCTCCTTCTCAGGATAAACTTAATCCACTTGATAATATACCTAAGGAGAGTTTTGTAACAACTTTAAAGAGCTTTGAAGGAGCCATCTTTAAGTCCGTATACTCTAAATTCTTAGGTATAAGTCCTATTGTTGCTAAGGAAATTTGTTTTAGGGCTAATATAGATGAAAAACTTAATACTACAGATTGTAATGATAGTCAATTTGATTCTCTTTACGGTGAGTTTTCAAATTTATTCAATAATATAAATAATAATAAATATAATCCATGTATTGTTATTAATGAAGATATAGATAAAGTTATAGATTTTAGCTGTATTGATTTAACTTTATTTAAAGAATTATCATTTATAAATGATGAAAGTATGTCTAAAATACTAGAGGATTATTATAGAACTAAAGATATAAAAGATAGAATACATCAACGTTCTTCTGATTTAAGAAAAAGTATATCTATAAAGCTTGATAGACTTTACAATAAGTTACACAAACAAGAAGAAGAGTTAATAGAATCTGAAAATGCAGATATTTTCAAAGTTAAAGGTGAGTTAATAACATCTTATATTTATATGATAGAAAAAGGAATGAAAAATGTTGAAGTTTCTAACTTCTACGACCCTGAGTATAAAGATATAACTATATCCTTAAATAAAAATCTTACTCCTTCTGAAAATGCTCAAAAGTATTTTAAAAAATATAATAAAATGAAAACTGCAAAAAAAGAGCTTGCTCATCAAATAGAAATAAGCCTTGATGAGATTAATTATTTAGAAAATATTATTTTAAGTATAGAAAACTGTGAAAATTTAGCCGAGCTTTTAGATATAAGAGAAGAACTTTCTAGGGTTGGATATCTAAAAATTAAAGGTAAAAATAATAAAAAAGTAAACACTAATAAAGAAACTAAGCTTACTACAAAACCTCATGAATTTATAAGTTCTGATGGATTTAAAATTCTAGTTGGTAAAAATAATAAGCAAAATGACCACCTTACTTTAAAGATTGCAGACAATAATGATATCTGGATGCATACTAAAAATATACCTGGATCTCACGTTATTATAAAAACTGAAGGTAAAGAAGTTAGTGATGAAGCTATATTTGAAGGAGCTATGCTTGCAGCATATTTTAGTAAATCTAAAATGTCATCACAAGTTCCTGTTGATTATACTAAAAAGAAAAATATCAAAAAACCTAATGGAGCAAAACCTGGTATGGTAATTTATGAAACTAATTCTACTGTATATGTTACACCAACAGAAGAATTAGTTGCAAAATTAAAAATAAAAGAATAAAAAATAGCAGCTTGAAATTAATTTTCAAGCTGCTATTTTTTATTCTTTTATAGTTTTTTATCATTAATAATTAACTAGTCTTTACACCTTTCCATACATTTGTATAGTTGAAATTTTCATTGCAGTATGACCAATATCCTTCAAAAACTCTTGCATTAGTTGAAAATATTAATTGTACATTTCCACTATCATATGGGCAAGAATAACTACCAGCTTCATACCATTTCCCTATGAAAACATTACCTATTATTCTTCCTTCCATACTAGCCTTTCCTAGCTTGTACGAGCCTAATGCTACTCCTCCATTTTGAACAAATCTTATATTTCCAATATTTGCATTCCAATCACCGGATATATTTAACGGCTCTGGACCAACAATTCTTATGCCTTCATATATTTTAGTTCTATCTACGTTTCCATCACAATCTAGAAAATATATTTTTGCATTATTTATTGGTATATCAAATTCTATACGTATCTTTCCTTTATCATTTGGACATTCATAAGTAGATCCTTTATTCCATTCACCATCCACTATAAACTTATTTAAGTTATCATCTTTTACAATATCTCCATATAATCTAATAGGGTTTTCACTTAATCCTTCTATATAAGTTCCATCAACTTTTCCATTACCTTCTTCTAAAAGTAATATACCATTATTAACCGACCATGAACCATCTACACTTGTTGATTCTGGTTTAGCAGTTTTTGCGCCTACCCATACTCCTCCTTTCGTTAGATCACAATATGACCAGGTTCCATCAAAACTTTTGCCTGTAATAGAAATTTTTAAATTTAATTCACCTTTAAGATCTGGACATTCATAAGTTGGTGGCTCTGACCAAAATCCTTTAAAATTATATCCATCTATTGTTCCTTCTATTTTTCCATTATCCCACTCATAGCTTCCAGTAACCACATTGCCTTCTTGAAATAACTTCAAAGCTCCCCAATTTGTTGACCAACTACCTGATACATCTAATTTTTCTTCTCTTCTTTTATGGTTATTAATACTATTCAAAGAAGTATATTGCCTTGAAATGTAATCACAAAATATCTTGTTATACCAAACTTCATTCAAATCATTTTTATCTTTTTTCATAGTCATCCCCCGATTATCTTAAATATAATTCAT
>NZ_JAFFPK010000044.1 GCF_017590215.1 Clostridium sp. CCUG 7971 | reverse complement strand
TTTTTATTTAAGTATTAATTTAATCTAGATAATTTTATTAATTATACTATATCATTTTTATAAATTAATATTCAGGGTAAAGTTTGTAGTAAGTTAAAAGTAACTCAACCATTTTGCCGTAGTTTTGAACTCCTTCTTCGATACCGTTAGACTTTAAATATGCATTGTTAAAATCATTTGAAACTTTTTCTACTTTACCTTCATACTTTTTCCAAAAGTTATTATTATTAATTAAATCTTTTTTAACATCACTAGATATGGTTTTATTAAGCTCTACAAGTGTATTAGAATCTACTTTACTAAGTGTTGATGCAGTGTGATTTAGAGCAAGTATATATCCAGAATAATTAAAATCTATATCTGGGTGATTTATAGATGCCAAGTAGCCTATAAAATTAGCTTCATCTTCACTAGCATAGCCCCTTTGATGAGCCATTTCATGAAGAGTGGTAGAAGGTATATACATATCAGGTACTGCTATATTAACATTGGCATCTCCTGTAAACGGAAAATATATACCTGTTATACCTGTATAGCACATTAAGTTTGATGATATAACATATTTAGGCTTAGAATAGCTACTATCGGCATTAGGAATTATATCGGATAATTTAATATATCCTAATTGAGCTCTAGACATTAGGCTTTTGTAATCAGAATTGTTTTTCATAATGCCATTACTATCCTCTAAAACCAGTTTTCTAGTTTCATTAGTTTTTTCTATTAAAAACTTATATAAATTTATCAAGTCTTCATTATTATAATTTATTTGATAGATATTTTTACCTTTATCTAAGTTATATTTATTTATAAGAGTTGTAGAAAGAGGAAGTCTATTATAATTTAATCCCCATAAAACAATAAATAAAAAATAAGCTACAGATAAAATAGATAATAAGTTTAAAAGAGAATTAACTAAAAAGCTTTTCAGTTTAACAGAGTTCTTAAATAACATATAAAGCAATTGTACTATAAAAATTAATACAATAAAAATTATTAAATAAATGGTAATTTCATATGTAGAAAAAGGAAAAATTCCTGAAATTTTACTTAAAGTTTGTATCATAAACTTATTGATTGAAAGAGAATAATAAGTCTCTATTAATTCAGGATATTTTGAGGCTATATAGTTAAGTAATAAAGCTAGTGGTAGTAACAGTAATGAAAAAAGTTTATATTTTTTGCTCATAATTCACCTCTTTAAATAGAATATAAATATTTGATAATGATATATACTATAAGTATAAAGCAATATATATTTTGATGAAATAGATTACCTATGATATAATGTAATAAATTTCAAATAATATACAATATGAAAGGATATATTATGAGTAATATAACTATAAAACTTAGTAGAGATAATTTTGATTTTAGATTTAAACAATATGAAGGAACATTTTTTCATGCTACTATAAATGAAGATAATGAAGTTATAAAGTATAAAATAACTAAAGATAAAGAAGGATTAGAGCTTAGAGAATTTGGGAATACTCATATGAAGGATAATGATATGTTATATATTCCACAAATAGAAGCTTACTTAGATTTAAAAACTGTAAAGTAAGTAATTGCAATAATTTAAATAAATTATTTTATAAGATATATACGTTTTACCACCGATTTGCCACCGTTCATTAAAAATATGAATTTCGGTGGCGATTTTATTTTATGGCCGATTCAAATATACCGATTGTTTTATAGAAAAGCTCAAGAACATTCAGTTCAAGAGCTAAAAGATATATGTGATTAATTAAAATATTTTTCACATCTTTTATAAGATTCTAAAAAGCTGTTATATTCGAGAACGACCCATTGTAAATCATGGTTAATAGAATAAGCATTTATAAATTCATTATTAAGAGTTTCAAACTTATGTAAAACCTCTTCAAATTCTGGCCAATCACCTTTTTTATAATTGGCAAAATAGATTAAAGAAGCAGAGTTGATACAAGTAGATGCTTCGTTTAAGCAAAGCATTGCTGATTGAATCTTAAAATCTTCTTCGTGATTTAGAATATGATCTAATAAAATGTCATGAAATTTTTTAGTTAGATGAAATGCTTTTTTTATTTGTTCAAATAATAAAGGCTTAATTTTTTCGATTTGCATATTATGTCCACCTTTTAAATTAAATTTGGATTTATATTCCATAAAAGATTATAACATAAAATAATTAAATAAAAAAATAATTATAAAAACAGCAGTTAAAATATCTATAAAGTTGAAGATATTTATATACAGTATATAAAAAACAAAAGATTATATATACGTATTGAAAATACAAAAAATGTATAGAAAGAGAACTAACTAAAGATGGAATTAATTAGGGTTAACTATGAAGTATTTAAACAAATAACTAATCATAGAGATATAGCTATTGAGGAGAACTTAGATAAGAGTTTTGGAAATACCTAAATTTGAATCAAATGTAAGGAATTATTGGGAATATGTAAATATAACAAAAAATATATTGAATCAGATAACTAAATAAAGTTAACTGATTCAATATATTTGAGGGAGTGAATATATAATTAAATATAGTCCCAGGACATGATAACAAATTATACTCTAAAATCATTATAAGACTATTTAGCCTCATAATAATTTATATGAAAAATAATTAAATATGTTACAGATCGAATCTTATTAAAATCTAATTGATTCATAGAAATATAACTTATCAAAAATCAAACCAGCTAACAAATAATGCTAGCTGGAACTTTAAAAGTAGGGAGATCAATCCTTACTTTATAACAGATATATACTGTACTTGATAACCTATACATAATATAACCGGATACGTAAAAGTTATTCAAAATAATCTACATAAAAAAGTAATTTGATAAACGTTATTTTTCGATACAGTGTATTAGCAAGCTATTAGATTAATGATATATAAATAATTATTTATAAAAAGTTAGCCCCAGCTAACATTATAAGTTAGCTGGGGCTAACAGAGTTGAAGACAACTGTAGACGGTTTTAAGTTTGAAAGTCTACTTGTATTATAACCATCTCGATAAAAAGAAATTCACAGAATATACTAAAAATTAAGGAAATAAATAAGTTTTAAAAAGTGGTACAATTAAATATATGCGTAATGATATTAAATAGTGATTATAATGAAATGATTTAACTATAAAATGATTACCATTAAATATAAAAAGGTGGATATAAGTATGTTTATAAGCTTAGAAAATATAAAAAGTGAAAAATTAATAGATGTTAGAAGTGAAGAAGAGCATAAAGTAATGCCTTTGTGTCAGTATAATGTACCAGTTATAAGTAAAAAAGAACATAATATTTTAAAAAAAAATATATACTTTGCGATACCGATAATACTATGTGGATTGATAAAAAATAGAAGCGTAATAGAAAAACATCTAATAACTATTTCAGACAATAAAACAAAAAAAGTAGTAATAGGATGTTCTCAAGGTAGACTAAGAAGTCCTATAGTATGTATATATGCAAGGGTACTAGGTATAAAATCATATGTACTCAAAAATGGAATCAAACAATATTACGTACATAGAGAAAGAGGAATTAAAAGTTGGTTTAAACTTTAAAAAAATATATATAAATACTCCCCAAACCCCTAATAAAAACATTAAACCAAGGATTCAACTTCCTGGTCAATATATAAGTAGTAGTTTAAGTAGATGAAACTCATACAACTTACAATAATAAATTAAATAATATTATTAAATATATATTTTACAAGTATTACAAAATATTACAAAATATTACAAAATATTTACAAATAGGGTATTATATATTTTGTAGGAGGTATATAATAGTGGACTGCTCAGAAAAACTTTTAAATTTAACGTTAAGCATATTAAGTAACTGTGAAAAATTTCTAAATATATACATTAAAGGGGCTAAATGTATATGGTTATTTGTATCATTTTTAGCATTATGTATATCTATAAACGTATTAAAAAACATATTTAAAAACTTAAATTAGTTTATAAAGTAAATAAAAAATATTTTTTATAAATTTAAAGATATATTTAGCCCAGGAACTCCCCACCTTTCTGGTTAACATGTAAGTAGCCATTTTAGTAGGTATAATTCCTACAACTTACTCCAATAAATTAAATAACATTATTAAATAACCTAACCCTTTATGTTAGGTTATTTTTATGTTCGAACAGCTTTAGAATAAAGCTAAAAATGTTTATATGAAAATATGAATTAGCAAATCTTAAATTAATAAAAATAATGACTATTAAATATATCAGATAGATAAAATGCAAATTATTACAAAATATTACAATAAATTACAAATTATTACAGTGTGTTATAATTTGTGAAAATCTCTTAAAAAAGTAGTATTGTATACTTTATAGGAGGTATAAAAATGGTTTACTCAGAAAAAATTTTAAATTTAATATTAAGTAATGGTGAAAAAATTATAAATAGAGTTGTTAAATGGCCCAAATATATATGGTTACTTATATCGTTTTTAGCATTATGTATATCTATAAATGGATTAAAATATATACTTGAAAATTTAAATTAGCTTAAAAAGTAAATAAAAAATATTTTTTTATAAATTTAAGCATATATTTAAACCAGGGATCCCTTTATGGTTAATATGTAAGTAATAGTATTGGTAAGTGCAACTCCTACAACTTACACAAATAAATTAAATAATATTATTAAATAGTCTAGCTTTGATGTTAGGCTATTTATATATACTCAAAAATAAAGTATAGCTTAATATGTATTGATGATGAAAAATTATAGATAAAAAACATTAGTATATATCATTTTTTAGAAAAAATTAGATATATTCCACAAATAGAAGCTTACTTAGACTTAAAAACTGTAACGTTAATGATTTTAATAAAATATTCTAATGACTAGTGAGGATTACGTAATGTAGTTCTTTTTTTAGATTAAATTTATAAATTAATTGAAAATTAATTAAATTTTAAAAATAATATTAAGTTATTCTTATTTAATACGATAATATTAAATAGGTTTAAAATTATAGAATATATTGGGGGTAATTATGTTTAAATTAAGAAAAAATATGGTTATAATAGCAACAACAGGTATATTAATACTAGGAAATTCAGTCACTGCATTAGCTTATGAAAATTACCAAGGTAAGGATCGTTTAGAAATTAGTAGTGCAGATGAATTAAAAGGAAGGAAAGAAAGTGGACTTTATGTAGAAAGAGAAGACCCATACTTAGTTATAAATGTCGATGGAATAGATGAAAAAACTAAGGAATTACTTCTTATGGTACCATTTTTTGAATGGGGTGTAAAACCAGGAGAAACTATCAAATATGAAAAAATTATAGATTTAATACAAACTAGAGTTAATTATTCTGTTGGCAATAATATTTACAAGGTAAAAGGATTTGAAGATGGTACTCATCTTAAAGAAGGATACTCAGAAACTTTAGTTGAATTAGTAAATGGCAAAGATATTACATTTCCTATGGTTTCTAAAGATATAAAACAACCAAAGTATTCAATAGTTGGAAATATTTTATTAGAAAAATTACCTGAAGTAGAAAAACCTAAAGATATGATTGATAATATAGAAGTAATATATACACCTGAATTTTTCCTTAAGTCTAATGATGATAGTGTAAGACAATTAAGTTTATTTCCAGATGTAGAGCTTGGAGAGTTAAATGCTGGTCATAAAATATCAGCAGATGAGTTAAAAAAATATGCACAAGATGAACTAGATAAGAAATTTGGAAAAGGGAAATACATTATAGAATCTAGAAGATTAGCTTTTTCTAGAAATATAACTCAAGGTAATATAAATACAGGTTATGAGTTATTATCTGAACTTGAATTGAATGAAGACTTTGAATATGAAGTTAAAAGTCAATATAAAGACATAGAAGCTGATAAATATCAAGATTTAATAGTAGATAAATTCTATGTAAGAGAAAAGGGTATTTCTAATGAAGTTGCTAAAAATGAAATTAATACAAATACTGAAAATTTAAATTTTATTTCTGATAATGACAAACTTAATAACTATCAAGATGATGAAAATACATATTATATTGAGAATATAAATATATATAATGAAGAAATATTAAATATTTTAGAAAATATGGATAAAGAATTTAATAGATATTTCAACCAATACCAATTAGAAAACTCAAAGTAAATATAAATTATATTTGATATTTAAATAGAAAACTTAGGAAATTACATTAAAATACTATCAAATCTTTAAACTAAAATTTGATAGTATTTTTTATATAAATTTAAGGGGGAGAGATTTATGGATTTAATTATAAGACCTATAAAAATAGAAGATTCTAAACAAGTAGTAGAACTTAGAACAATGGAAGGTGTTATGGAAAATACATTAGCAATGCCTAGCGAAAGAGAAGATAAAATTAGGGAAAAAACATTAAATCTTAGCATAAATGATTATATATTTGTAGCAGAAATAAAAGAAGATAATGATTATAAAATAGTTGGTATGGCAGCTCTTAATGTAGAAAGTTCTCCTAGGCTTAGACATAGCGCTAGCGTAGGTATAAGTGTACATACAAAATATCAAGGTAAGGGTATAGGCAAAAAATTATTAAATAAACTTTTAGATATAGCAGATAATTGGCTCATGTTAGTAAGAATAGAACTTGGTGTACTTTGTGATAATGATAAAGCAATAAATTTATATAAATCACTTGGATTTATAGTGGAAGGAAAGAAAAAATATACGACAATTAGAAATGGTAGATATGTAGATGAATATATTATGGGAAGATACAATGAAAATTTAATTAATTAATAAAGAGACTATATTTATAATAGTCTCTTTAAATTTATAGCATAAATTACATACCAGTAAATATTTTATAAAATAATAAAACTACAAATGCAACTAGCGCAATTTTAAACACAAGACTTGTAATAGCTTTTATAGCTTTAAGAGATATACCTATAACAACTATAAGTAAAACTATTTTAAAAATTAAATCTATATCCATATAAATTCCTCCTATCTAACATACTAGTATTATTTCATATTTTATATATAAGATACCATAATAAGGAAAATATTTAAATTATAAAATTATGTCTAAGTTAATAAGAACATACTTATTAATGGAATAGTTACTATAGAAAATAATGTTGTAAAAAATACAGCTTGAGAAGCAAGTGCTGTATTGGATTTATATTCACTAGCCATTATGGCTGTATTTGCAGCAGCAGGCATAGATGATATAACAATGGGAATAGCTAAAATCATGCTATCTTCAACTTGCCCTTTAAATAAATAGTAGATAAGTAAAGGAAGTAATATAAGCCTTATAAGCGTTACAAAGTGAAGTTTTTTATTAGAAAAACAATCATAAGCAGAAGAAGCACAAAGCATACTACCTATAACTAACATAGAAAGTGGTGTAGTAATACTTCCTAGCATTTTGATTGGTTGATTTAAAAATATAGGCAATTTAACGCTAAATATAAAAAGTAATAGTCCTATAAATATGGATATTATAATTGGATTTATAAGCAATTTTATGGAAAATGAATAATCATTTTTATCTTTAGATAAAAGATGGCTACCAAGAGTTATTGTAAGTAAATTAAATGGTAAGTTAAATATTGCAGTATAAAAAATAGCTTCGCTTCCAAGTACAGCTTCAACTACAGGGTACCCCATAAATCCAACATTAGAAAATACTATTACATATTGATAAATTCCTAAATTATCATCGTATTTAAAAATAAATTTTAGTAGATAAGAAATTAAAAATGATATTAAATACATGACTACAGAAATAATTAATAAGTTTATTATTTTACCAATCATATCAGAGCTATAGTCTATCTGCATAGAAGATATTATTGTACAGGGTAGAAAAATCTTCATTATGAGAGAAGATAATTTTGAAGTACAATGTTCATCTAATAAACTCTTTTTCCTTGCTAGATATCCAACTAAAATTAATAAAAATAAAACTAATACTTGCATAAAAATATTCCTGAAATTCATAAAATATACCCCCTAGATATAATATTATATAGTTAATTTAATTATTAATAGTCATGAAATAGTAAAGAACGGATATATAACTAAATATTTAAGTATTCCTAAGGATACAAATAGTTGATATTTAATAATATAAATTTTACAATTTATTTACAATTATGATAATACTACTTAACAAATAATTTATATAATTTATTTAAACTTTAAATTAGCAAAAGTAAATGAGGTTAAATGCTAATTTATATATCAGCGGTAATATGTGTTTTTATAGTAGAGAGATTAATAAGCGATTATTATAAAAACTATTGCATATTAAAAGAAATAGACAAAAAGTAAGTAAAAAGATGAATATTAGTTGAAATTTTTAATAGGATTCTTATTTATATACTTTACTGCTAAGAATGGAGGATAAAATGAAAAAAATAAAAAGTAATTATAAATATTTACTCTTAATTGTACCTTTGATGGTCTATTATTATTATTTTTGTTTGAAAATTATAATTTACAATGATTATAATTTAGAATATTTTATTATATCATTGCTACTGATGGTTTTTCCTTGGGTTATACGTGTATCTATGTTATTTACACTAAAAAGAAAATATTATAAATCTATACTATTCATACTAACATATACAGTTGCGTT
Source organism: Clostridium sp. CCUG 7971 (assembly GCF_017590215.1). Taxonomy (GTDB): domain Bacteria; phylum Bacillota; class Clostridia; order Peptostreptococcales; family Peptostreptococcaceae; genus Faecalimicrobium. The sequence goes on along the minus strand of NZ_JAFFPK010000044.1, from coordinate 52,079 downwards.
TTCGTGTATATTATATTTAAAAATTGATATTTTAGAAAATAAAAAAATATATGATGGTACAAGCTTTAATATTATAAGTATAGAAGAACAACAATAAAAAGACTAGAGTTTCTTAGTATTTTAAATAGATAAACTTTAGATATTTTATTTTTATATCTATCCTTGTTTATTATTACCTTCGAATAACTTATAAGTGCATTCACTTAACTTTATTTATAAAATATATTACTTTCAAAAAAACTTTTTAACAGTCATGAGCGTCTATATAATGACGGGATATTTTTTATTATTTATAGTTGCAAATAAATAAAAATATCTAAATAATTAAAACTAACATCTGAAAGGAGAAAAAATGCTTAAAAAGACTAAATATCTATTTATTTTTTTACTGAGTTTTATCACAGTAATTACATTTTCGCCATCTAAAATATATGCTTCTTTGATGATTGGGGGAGATAGTTTTGAAACAATCACTGAAGGAGGAGATGTATTTTACTTTTCCCTAAACCCTGTTATGAAAAAATTAGGAGGAGTTGAATCTAAAGATTCAAAAAATAATACATTCAAATACACTATTTCATATAAGGATAAACAAGACTACATAACTTTTGATAAAACTAATCATCAAGTTAGTGTAAATGGAACCTTGATAAAAGATAAATATTATGAAGAGAATAACCAAATATATGTACCTATGGGTGTTTTTGAGAAAATGAATACCACTAATGTTGTAGAATCTAATCTTATGGATACATTTATTGTTACTCCACCTGAATATAAGTATAATGATGTAGCAACTTATAACTTAGGTAAAGATAAATATTTATTGAAAGATAAGATGTATAACATATTAGATGAGCAAGATACTTCAAAATATATGACATATAATAACACTGGTTCTATTTCTGTTCCTGATGGAAAAAAATTGCCTCTTGTAATTTTTCTACATGGTTCATATCAAGGAAATGGAATATCAACTTATTTTGATGTTGGTTTTTCAGAAAATATGAAAGCATTGGCAAATGAAGGATTTGTGTCACTTGGAATGAATTTGACCCCGGTATATTCTTTAGATTCTATGGATTCTGATAAAGATAAACGTTATGAAGCACAAAAAGATTTATTTAGTAAAATCTTTAAAAAACATGTGCAATCCCTTTTAGATAGTGTTAATAAAGATACTACTAATAATATATATGGTTTTGATATGAAAGATAAAATTGATTTTAATAATATTATTCTTGTGGGGCACTCAAGAGGAGGGCAAAACTTATTTTTAGGTTATGAAATATTGAAAGAGATGGGTCTTAATGTTAAAGGAAACATTTCAATAGCACCAGCAAACTATTGGTCATCTTTTAAAAAGTATCCTGATATTCCTACTGGGATTGTATTACCTCAACTTGATGGAGATGTTCATACATTAGAAGGACGTCAAATTTTTGATACAATGCGCTTACAAAAACGAGAAAAAGACCTTCAACTAATATATTTATATTCTGCTAATCATAATAATTTTAATAGTACTATTTTTAAGCAAGATAATTCATTTGTTGATGATAAAGGTAATACACTAAAAGAACCTATGCCTGGCAATGAGCAACGAGCTTTTGCTAGTAAATATATTGTTGATTTTTCTAAATCCGCTATAGATAAAGGTAATCTATCTAAAATATCAGTTAGTAAGGATGGAACTTTATATAATAAAAAGGTCTTAATGAGTTTTATTAAGGGAAATAGTAATAAACTATTTGATGCAAATTCTGAATCTGATTTTAAAAATTTCTCTGGAAATTACAAAAAAATTATAGCAAGTAAAGACAAACAAAAGCATACTGCTGGAAATATAAGATTACCAGGATTATCAGACTATTATCCTCTTGTTTTACTTGATTTTAAAAATGCAAATGATAAAGTTAGCTATAAAATTTTAGAGAATAATGATTTCACAAAATTTAATACCCTTAGTTTTGAGATAATGCAAGATTCAACAAATCCTCTTAATAAAGGTATAAATCAGATAATCGATATAACACTTATTGATAAAAATGGTGCATCGCATACTATCTCTACACCACTAGATAGCTCTGCATTACAGTATCAACCAGGTAAAATGGCGCTTATACCTGTTAAGGATGAATATGCTAAGACAATGTATTCAAATTTTACACCACTTTCAACACTTATGATTCCACTTACTGAATTTAAGGGAAAAATAGATTCTTCAAATATTTCTAAGGTTGAAATTTCACCATCTAAATCAGTTGGTCAAGGTAACTTTGTACTACAAAGTATTTACTTATCTTCTATTAATGACCAAGAAGAAACAATAACACCTGAAAATGCAGTTTTAGGTGTAGGAAGTCTAAAATCAGTAGCTATATATATTTTTATTTTTTGTATAATATCTTCTCTTTTATTTATATGTTACAAAAAACGAAGTAAGATTTTTAAAAATAATTTTTTTATTATTTTAATAAAAATAAATATGTTAAAACTACTACAATGGATGAAAATATATGTGATGAATGTAGAAAAATAAGGCTTAGTTTGAGCCTTATTTTTATTTCTATAGTAGTTGAAGTTATTAAATTTAAAATACATAAATATAATCTTAATCATTCTGATTTAAATCTAAAAGTATAGAAATTATCTATAATAACTTATAATGGATTAAATGATTAAATTTACACAATACTGATAATTTTTTTATTGGAATCATAAAAATACTGTAATTGAAATATATAGAATATGTACATGCCCCTATACATAACATTATACTGTATGGTTATAATAGAATATAACAATTGCGTAATAAAACTATATAAATATTGCGTTAGACTTATTATTACAATATAATTACAATAGAAATATAATAAAGAATAAAATGAATTATGTTATATAATTAGATATATTAATGGATAAGTTGTAAAATAGATAGGGAGTATGATATGAAAAGTACGAAATTTTCAATAGGAAAAATAAAAAATTTATCAAATGACCCTAAAGTATATCATGTCAAAGGAACTGTGTATGAAAAGATGGGAAAACTAGATAATGCTATAGAATCATATAAAATAGCAGCTAGTGATAACTATGTAAAGTCTCAATATACTTTAGGAAATATATATTATGATAAAAGACAATATAATGAAGCTGAAAAATGGTACAATATGGCTTATAAAAATGGATATGATGAAGCAGCTTTTGATATAGGTAATATGTATTTTGAAGCAGGAGGATACGAATATGCTATTTATTGGTATGAAAAAGTAGCTAGTTTAGGTCATGTAAAAGCTCAAAATAATTTAGGAGTATCACATTTTAAGCTAAAAGATTATGCAAGAAGTGAAAAGTGGTTAAAAGAATGTTCTAATTCTAACTTTGGAAAGGCATGCTTTAATCTAGGTGTATTATACACTACTTTAGGAAGAGAAGATGAAGCTTTAGAGTATTACAAAAAAGGGTCAATACTTTTAGATGAAGATTGTAAATATAATTTAGCTGTGTTAAATCAAAGTGAAAAAGATATAAAAAGTGCGATAAGCCTATATAAGCATTTATACAAGGCAGGACATGTAAAAGGGTGCTTTAATATGGGGTTGATCATGGAAATAGAAGAGGATTTTGAAGAGGCTAAGAAATATTTCGCAAAAAGTGCAGATCAAGAAGATACTTTATCTCAACATAGATTAGCATATATTTATGATAGAGAAGAAGACCATGAGGAAGCTATAGAGTATTATGAAAAAGCAATAGAGAAAAATCATGCGTTATCTAAGTATAGATTAGGTAATTTGTATAATAAAAGAAATGAAATAGAAAATGCAAGAATGTATTATAAAATGGCTACAGAAAATAATATGGTTGAAGCTAAGAATAATTTAGCAGGTCTTTATTTTGAAGAAGATGATTTTGATAATGCTATAAAGTATTATGAAGAAGCAATTATGGATGGATGTAGTTGTGCAATTGAAAATATAGGTGATCTTTATTTAAAAAATGGAGATATGGAAAGAGCCATTTCTTACTATTTAAGAAACTCTAATACTTTATCATGTCAAATTAAGCTAGCTAGACTATATGAAGATGATAACCATCTTGATGAAGCTATAGTTTGGTATGAGAAGGCTTTAGAGAATAAAGATGTAGAATCAGGTTATAAGTTAGGATGTATATATGAAGAACTAGATGATAGTGAAAATGCTAAAAAGTATTTTGAAATATCAAGTAAGCAAAATCATTTAAATTCAAAAATACATCTTGGAAGAATTTATTTTAATGGTGAAAACTATGAAGAAGCAAAGTCTATGTTTGAATCTCCTGCAAATGAAGATAATACATACGCCCAACATATGTTAGGTGTGATATACGATATTTATTATAAAGATTATATAAATTCTAAATATTGGTATGAAAAAGGTAGGGCTAAACAATGTGTTGAATCTATATATAATTTAGGTCAGTTAAGCCTTAAGTTAAATGATTCTTCAGAAGCTGAAAAGTATTATAGTGAAGGATATAAACTGGGAAATAAAAAATGTGAGTATATGTTAGCTGGAATATATTATAAAAAAGGATTAGATATGTATTCTTCCTTAGCAGATGAAGGATACGATGGATGTATGGAGATAGTAAAAAGTATTCCAACTATTAATATAAACTTTGATGAAGTATTGATTGCACCATTTGAAATAGAGGAAGTAAGCATTGAAGAAGAAGAAGAGTGTGTGCCAGACTACTTATTAGATATTAATGAAAACTTAGAAGATATGTTTGAAGGATTAATAATGGATATGATAATAGAAAAGTAATGTACATAAAAAAGGATGGTCAAATCATCCTTTTTATGTACTCATAATTAAATATGTAATATAACAAAGATATAATCCAATTAAGGTTAGACTCTCATATTTACTTATATCATTTTTTCTATATGCAAATATAAATAGTATAACAGTGGATACAATCATAAATATAGCGTCAATGATTAATTTAGGCTCTACATTCATAGGTGATACAAATGCAGACATTCCAAGTACAAATAGAGTATTAAACATATTAGAACCAATAACACTACCAAGAGCTAAAGCACTTTCACCCTTTGTAGCAGCTGTAAGTGATGTAATAAACTCAGGTAGAGATGTACCAATAGCTACTATTGTAACAGAAATCAATTGACTACTAACACCGAAAGTACTTGCAATAGAAGAAGCAGAATCAACCACTATTTTACCTCCGAAGAGTATAGCTACAGTGCTTACTATTGTTAAAATTATAGATTTAAAAATAGATTTATTTTTATCAATGGCAATAGTATCCGAATCTATAGATATAGAAATTTCTTTATTCAATAAAGAAAAATTACCAGGGGTAAGAGATATACGCATTAAATAAAATAAAAACATAACAAATAATAATAATAATATAAATCCATCAAAATAACCCAGTGACATATCTAAAGATAGAAGTAACATTAAAGATGATGCAGTTAGGACTAATGGAAACTCTTTATGCAAAATAGATTCTTCAACGTATAAAGTTTTTATAAATGCAGTAGTACCTACTACCATTAATAAATTAAATATATTAGAACCAACTACATTTCCAATTGCCATGCTATTTTGATGGTTTAATGATGCAATAATGCTAACGGAAGCCTCAGGAGTACTAGTACCAAAAGCAACAATAGTAAGTCCTATAAAAATAGGAGAAATTTTAAGAGCTTTTGCTATATTCGACGCACTATCAACCAAAGCATCAGCACCTTTTATTAATAAGACAAATCCTAGCACTAAAAAAATATAGTCCATAAATAATACCCCCAAAAACAATTATGTTATAAGCTAAAATGAATAGTACCATAAAAAAACCTCCAAAACAGATGTGAAATATCTGATTTGAAGGTATTCCATCAAGTATAAACTTGCTAATTACCATCATAGTGTAATTTATTAATGAAAATAAATTTATAATTTGATTTTATATTAAATTGCCTAAAAAATCAATATAAAATCTTATGCTGTCATAATTAAATAAGCCATATAAGCAACATATAATATCATTAATGTTAAACTTTCATATTTATTTACATTATTTTTTCTATAAGCAAAGAGGAAGGTTATTATTGTAGCTATAATCATAATTGCTCCGTCTATAAATAACTTAGGGTCAATAATCATTGGAGATATAAGTGCTGATATACCAAGTACAAATAATATATTAAATATATTAGAACCTATAACATTACCTAAAGCTAAATCACTTTCTCCCTTTGTAGCAGCAACAATGGATGTAACAAATTCAGGAAGAGATGTACCTATAGCAACTACTGTAAGACCGATTAGTTGGTCACTAATACCAAAGCTAGATGCTATATTTGATGCACAGTCAACAACTATTTTACCACCTAATATTATAGCTAATATTCCAACGACAGATAAAAATATAGACTTTGACATAGGAGAAGATTTTTGTTGTACAATAATGTCTCTATCTATAACTTCAATATCTAAAGAGGTTTCATCATCATTTAAAGATGAATTTCTAGATTTAAGAGCAGAAGATACTAAATAATATACAAATCCAGCAAATAGAATTAATAATATTGCACCATCCATACGGCTAAGTGTATAAGAAGATGAACCTGAAATAAATATATCAGCAGATAAAACAATTAATAATATAGATGTAATTAGAACAAATGGAAGTTCTCTAGATAAAATAGATTTTTCAACTAATAAAGTACTAATAAATCCAGAAGCTCCTACTACCATTAATAAGTTAAAAATATTTGATCCGATTACATTCCCAATAGCCATACCATTTTGACCATTTATTGATGCGGTAATGCTAACTGCAGCTTCAGGAGCACTAGTACCAAAAGCAACGATAGTAAGCCCTATAATAATAGGCGGAATTTTTAATATCTTTGCAATACTTGAAGAACCATCAACAAAAATATCAGCACCTTTCACAAGCAATATAAAACCAACAATTAAAAAAATATAGTTCATAAATCATACCTCCGAAAATTAAAATTAAAAAAACCTTCAAAACAAATATTAAACATTTGTTTTGAAGGTCTTGCTATCAAGTAAATTAACTTGTTAATCAACCGAGTGTTATACACTGAAATGACGATTGATTACACACTTTTGTGTAAGCTACTCCCCTTCAGGGAAAAATATAAATTTATATTAATTATTATATTTCAAAATGGAAAAAATTGCAACTAATATATAAAAATAATAAAATATTTATAATAACTTGTTTCTAGACATTAAAAATGTAATTACTAAGGCAATTAGCGTAGTAATAAGCATTACAATCCAAAATCCATTTGGGTCATTTCCATAAGGTATACCTCCAACATTCATACCGAAAAATCCTGATACGATAGTTGGGATAGAAAAGATTAGTGTAACAGAAGTTAAAAACTGCATTACATTATTTTGATTATTACTTATAATTGCACTAAAAGCATCCATAATTCTACTTAGTATATCGCCATATATTGTAGCCATCTCTAAGGCCTGCTTATTTTCAACGATAACATCTTCAAGTAAATCTTCATCATCAGAATATTTTTTTATACTAGGGGTACGAACCATTTTATTTAAAACTAGTTCATTTGCCTTTAAAGAAGTAGAAAAGTATACTAATGATTTTTCAAGTTCTAAAAGTTGAATAAGTTCTTTATTTTTCATCGACTTATAAATTTCTTTTTCTATCACCGTTGTCATTCTATTTATTCTTCTTAAGTAATGAAGATAATAAGTAGCATTTTTGTGAAGAATTTGAAGTATGAAACGAGTTTTCTTAAAAGTAAAGAAATCTTTAACATGACCTACTATAAAGTCATTTAAAATCTTAGTTTGTGCAGTACAAACTGTTAAGATCGATTCGTTAACTATTATAATACCAAGAGGTATAGTAGAGTAGTGAGATGATTTTTCATCACTTTCATCTACTGGAATATCTATAAGTATAAGAGTATGATTGTCCTCAATATCTATTCTGGAACGTTCCTCTTCATCTAATGCTGATTTAATGCTTTCTATATCAATATCTAATAAAGTAGCAATTTCATTGATCTCACTTTGGTTTGGTTCAACAAGATTTATCCAACAGCCATTTTCAAAAGAACTAAGCTTTTCCAATTTATTTTCAATAGTCTTATAATATCTTATCATGGCAACACATCCTTTATTCAATTTTATATAAATCTCATCACTTAATATTATTCATTAAATAACTAATTTATATAATTGAAATAAAGAAATTAGTTTGATTTAAGATAATAATAAGTGATGTTTTAAACTTATTAGCCGCCAGGGACTAAAGTCCATTTTCCATCACTCTCCTATAATTTTTATTAGCAAGTTTTTAGGCCTAATGTTTTTAGGCCCTTTAAACATAATACCCTTTCCTTGGATATAAATCAATATCTGATATATAGTTATTGCATTTTTTTAAAATTAATACCTTATTTATTAAGCTATTAACCCATTTTTTTATTATTTTAATAAATTAGATAAATATTATAAGAGATTTTATTAATAAATAGAATTATATATAAAAACATTATCTAAAGCAAAAGTATTATTTCTATAGATTTTTTAGTAAAAGTTTTGGAAATCAAATATTATCTTGGATTAAACCATAAATAAATTAATATTATTATTAATTTTAGAAATAGTATTCTATTATATTTATCATTTTTACAGAATAGTTTAAATATATTTAAAAAATATAGTATTATATAATTAAGGAATAAATAATCTTGGGGGAGAAGAATATGAGATATAGAAAATTAGGTAAGACTAATGAAGAAGTTTCCATACTTGGATTTGGATGTATGAGATTTCCACAAATAGAGGGGAAAATAGATGAAAAAGAAGCTACTAAAATGGTAAGGCATGCTGTAGATAATGGGGTAAACTATATAGATACAGCGTATATATATCATGATGGAGAAAGTGAAGCATTTGTAGGTCGTGCTTTAAGCGAAGGATACAGAGAAAAAGTTAAACTTGCAACTAAGCTTCCTACATGGCTTGTAAAGAGTAGAGAAGATATGGATAAATATTTAAATGATCAGTTAGAAAGACTTCAAACTTCATATATTGATTTTTACCTAGTTCATAATTTAAATGTTGAAACTTACGAAACAATTAAAGGATATGGGCTATTTGAGTTTTTAGATAAGATAAAAAAAGAAAAGTTAGTAAAACATATAGGCTTTTCATTTCATGATACGATAGGTTTATATAAAGAAATAGTTGATGATTATGATTGGGATTTCACTCAAATACAATATAACTATATAGATGAAGATTACCAAGCTGGAACAGAAGGATTATTATATGCAGCTAGTAAAAACTTAGGTGTTGTAATAATGGAGCCTCTTCGTGGAGGAGCATTAGTAAACAACCTTTCAAAAGGAATAGAAGATATAATAGAAAATTCAAAGGTTAAAAAAACACCGGCAGAGTGGGCATTTAAATTCTTATACAACAAAGAAGATATAGGAGTAGTTCTTAGTGGTATGTCAACAATGGAACAAGTAATTGATAATTTAAAAATAGCAGATACTCAAGGTATTGAAAACTCAATGACACCAGAGGAAAAAGAAACTTTAGATAAATTAAGAGATGAATTTAAATCAAAAATAAAGGTAAATTGTACTGGATGTAAGTATTGTATTCCTTGCCCAGTAAATGTTAGCATACCGAACTGCTTTGAGCTTTTAAACAATGCATCTATGTTTGACAATGTTTCTGTATCTAAAGAAATATATAATAATATATTAGTAAAAGAAGGAAATGATGCATCTAGGTGCGTAGAGTGTGGAAAATGTGAAGCAAAATGTCCTCAACATATAAAAATAAGAGAAGTACTTAAAGAAGTTGAAAATGTATTTAAGTCATAAATATAGTTAATATAGAAAAAGGAATACTTATTTTAAGTATTCCTTTTTTTATTTTTAGCTTTTAAATAAACTATATAGGACCTTAGGATAGGAGTATTGCAAAAATTAAGGTCTAAATATTAAAGCTAAAATTAATATATCTATAATTTACATGTTAATTCCTTTATAACTTCATCGACAGAATACAATCTGTCAGCTCTATAAGCATTTTCTCCACAGAATAGTAGAGAATTATCAATATCACCTTTAACAGCATTTATAAGAGCTTGCGATATACAATAAGGTGTATTTTTTGGATTACAAGGAATTAAACAATCATAGCATTTTGTTATTTTTGGACGATTTACAGAAACTGTTTCTATAAATTTGTTTGTTATAGCTCGACCAGGCATACCAACTGGACTTGTTACGATATTTATATCATCTTTCGATGAGTTTATATATGTATTTTTAAAGTTTTCGTGAGCATCACATTCATAAGTAGTAACAAATCTAGTTCCTACTTGGACACCACTAGCACCAAGATTTATATATTTAGCTACATCATCTCCAGTATAAATTCCACCTGCAGCAACTACAGGTATTTCTTTGTTATATTTCTCACCATAAGTTTTAGCTACTTTAAGTATTTCTTCAAATTCTTTATCATAATCATCAACACTAATAGATTCTAGTTCAGATTTAGTGTATCCAAGATGTCCACCTGCTTTAGGTCCTTCAACTACAATTAAATCAGCAGTAGTTTTTTCTTTTCTATCCCACATCTTTAAAATAACACTAGCAGCTTTAGAAGTAGAAACTATTGGAGCTATTTTAACTTTACTATTTTTTACAAATGAAGGAAGTTTAGTTGGAAGCCCCGCACCAGATATTATAAGATCTACTCCAGCTTCTATAGCTTGTTTTACATGTTCTTCATAATTATTCATAGCTACCATAAGATTCACACCTATAATTCCATCTAGGCAGCTTTCTTTTGCTTTAATTATATGTTTTTTTAAAGCTCTTAAATTTGCATTTAATGTATTTTTCTCGAAATCATCTTCGTCATAACCTACTTGAGCACCAGAGATCACACCTATTCCTCCAGCTTTAGCTACAGCTGCTGCTAGAGATGATCTAGATACACCAACACCCATTCCCCCTTGTATAACGGGAACTTTTGCTACTAAATCACCGATTATTAATGGTTTCATTATAATCACCTCCGTATAATGTTCAAGAACTAGATTATAATACTTAATATTATTACCTAGTAATAATTTGATTATACTATAATTTTAAAAAAAATAATATATAAATTTTGAATAAATAGAAAATTTATTTTTAAATAAAAACTTAAATTAAAATAAAAAGATTACAATATCTTAACTAGCAATGAAATACAAAATAGGATTATAATGTATATAAATTGAAAATATAGTATAAAATTAAAAAGATATTATATTTAACATTAAAATAAGAAAAAATATATAATATTCAAATAAAATTCATAATTAGTTCACATAAGATGGATATAATATTATTAAAAGGAGGGATTAGAAAATGGCAATTGTACTAATAACAGCAGCATTAGTATTTGTTATGTATGGTCTTAGTTTACTATCATATATATCGGAAAGTCATATATTAGACGACGTAGCATCAGACAATTAATAAGCATAATATATAATTATTTTAATATAGATAAATACTAAAATAGATTATTTAAAAATCGTAATCTATAAAAAAGCAAACTTTAATAAAGTTTGCTTTTTTCATGTTTTAAAGTTAATATTTAACAAACTTAACTATGTATTAACCTTAACATAATAATTATTTAACATATTATTCCTATAATTATAATTGAAAAAGGTATTATATTAATAATTACATAATTAGGGGGAAAATAATGAAAAGACCAAAGAAATTAGCAGTATTAGGATTATCAATATTACTTATAGGTTCATCATTGACAGGGTGTGGAGTAAAAACTGATGAAAGTAAAAATGTACAAAATGGCTCACCACAAATAACACAGGCTACTTCAAAAAAGCCTAAGTATATATTTACATTTATAGGTGATGGAATGTCTTATACTCAAGTAAATGCAGCACAAGTATATAATGGAACAATAAAAAATAGTAATAAAGTTGAGGTTGAGAGATTGGAGTTTACTAAATTCCCAGTGGTAGGTAGTGCTACGACCCAAGATGCAACTTCATTTGCGCCGGATTCAGCATCAACAGCAACAGCGATTTCAAGTGGAATAAAAACCCATAGTGGCGTTATTGGATTAAAAGCAGATAAACAAACTAAGCCAGAGAGTATAACTGAAAAACTTAAAAAAGAAGGTTACAAAATAGGAGTAGTAAGTAGTGTATCACTAGATCATGCAACACCAGCGGCATTTTATGCTCATGTAGCATCAAGAAGTGATTACTATGATATAGCAACACAAATGGCTAATAGTGACTTTGATTATTTTGCAGGGGGATCATTAATAAGTCCAAAAGGAGAAGATGGAAATCAAAAAGATATATTTGAAGTCATGAAGGAAAATGGTTATAAAGTAACTAACGATAAAAATAAAATAATGTCTCTAAATAGTGATTCAGGAAAAGTATATGCTATAAATCCAGAACTACAAGATTCATCAGCTATGTCATATAACTTAGATGCAAAAGAAGAGAGTTTAAAATTAGATGATTTTGTAAAAAAGGGAATAGATGTAATGGACAATGAAGATGGTTTTTTTATGATGGTTGAATCAGGTAAGATAGATTGGGCAGGGCATGCAAATGATGCTATGAGTAATATAAAAGATGTAGAAGTATTAAGTGATGCTGTTAATGTAGCTATAGAGTTTGCAAATAAACATCCAGAAGAAACTCTTATACTTGTAACAGGAGACCATGAAACAGGTGGAATGTCAATAGGTCAAGCTACTACGGGATATGATACTGCTTTTGATATACTAAAAAATCAAAAAATGTCTTATGTAGAATTTGATGAATTAATTAATAAATATAAAGAAAAAAAACCTAAAGATAAAGCTAAATTAGAAGATCTATTACCTATAATAAAAGAAAACTTTGGGCTTATAACATCAACTGATAAAGATGCTAAGAAAAAAGAAAATGTAAATTTAGTTTTATCAGATTATGAATACAAAAAATTAACTAAGGCATTTGAAGAAAGTATGAAGGATGAAGATTCAAGAGATAAAAGCACAGAAAGTGAAATTCTATATGGTGGATATGACCCACTATCAGTAACTTTAACTCATATAATAAATAATAAAGCAGGGATAGGATGGACATCATATTCACATACAGGTGTACCAGTACCGGTATATGCAATGGGTGCAGGAGCAGATAAATTCTCAGGATCTTACGACAATACAGATATATTCAATAAATTAGTAGAGGTTTGTGGATTAAAATAATGATAAAACTATTAAAAAATAATAATATATTACATAATAAAAATATTATATTTTCTATAATATGTATAATCGCAATATGTATATTACTACTTATACCAACAGGATTTGAAAAACAAATTTATACTAATGCGGAAGGTGTAAAGGCACAAGTATTAAGCACGGATGAATCAGCTATTTATGATACTGGATTAATAAAGCAAGGAGATCAAATTTGTGAAGTAGAAATATTAAGCGGAGACTTCAAAGGGAAAAAAGTAAGAGCAGTAAATCTTCTAACTGGGTCACTTGAAACTGATAAAATATTTAATGCAGGGGATAAAGCATTTATATTACTCGAAAAATCAAAAGACGGAAATATAGTATTTGCAAATATGGTTGACCATTATAGATTAAATTTAGAAGTTATTCTAATTAGTTTATTTGTTATTGTTCTTGTGATTTTTTCAGGAAGTACAGGAATAAGAACTGTAATATCTTTTGCATTCACATTAATTTGTATATTAAAGCTATTTGTGCCCATGCTACTTAAAGGTTATCATCCAATTTTATTAGCACTTGTTATAGGTATCTTAATATCAACAGTAACTTTAATTTTAGTGGGAGGATTTACTAAAAAGGCGTATTGTGCAATACTTGGGTCTGTGTTTGCATCTTTGGTAACCTGTATTTTGGCAATAATCTTTGGTAATATATTTAAGATTCACGGTACAGTAATGCAATGGTCGGAGTCTTTATTATATTCAGGATTTCAAGATTTAAATTTAACATTAATATATCAATCAGGAATTTATTTATCATGTTCTGGAGCTATATTAGATCTGGCAATAGATATATCAGCATCAATTGATGAGTTAGTAGATAAAAACCCTAAATTAAGTAAAAAAGAAATATTATTATCGGGGATAACTATAGGTAAATCAATAGTTGGATCTCAAACAACAACATTATTATTGGCGTATATGGGTAGTTTTATTGGGGTTATGATGGTATATATGGCACAAGGAACGCCACTTTTAAGTATATTAAATACTAGATTTATATCATCAGAAATACTTCAGACTTTTGTTGGATGTATAGGACTTGTAATAGTTTCACCATTGACAGCTACAATATGTAGTTATGTATATACTAAAAAAGCGAAGAATTAGAATTAAAAAAACTATAAAATAGAAAAAGTATAAACTATAACCTATAAAATATAGTGCTGTAAAAATCGTATATTTTATAGGTTATTTTTTATATATCATAATTTGGCAATCTATATGTTTTCGATTATGTACTAATAAAATATGATTGATTACATAGATATTTTAGTTGACTTTTAATGTATAAATAGAATAAAATAAACCTAAAATGGAACAATGTTCCAAAAAAATGATTACATATTAATATAATTATTATTTTTATAATTTGCAAGCTGGGAAAACGATTGCTGAGAATGGGATTATTAAAGGGAGGGAAATATGAATAAAAGTAGAGTAGAAAGAGGCATATACAAAAGTGTAGCAGCAATATTAATAGCAAATAACTTTGTAACATTAGTACCAATAAAGATTAACGCAGAAGGAAATTTTCAGAAAAATAAAAGCTTGATTAATAATATGAATATATCTAGAGATAGCTATATAGATATGAATGGAGACTTTGAAGATGTATTTAAGTCTACTAGTTTAGATAAAGATTTATGGAGAAATAATGTAAAACCTAGAAATTGGGAGATATCATCATACAGCTCATTTCCGGCTACAATGATGGGGGAAATAACGAATGACTCTAAAAATGGTAAAAATGCAGTTAAAATAAATTTAAATAAATCAATTGGATTTTTTAAGACAGTAACATCAACATCTCCTAAAATAGAAGCTGGTAAAAAATATGAAATAAGTCTTTGGTCGAAAAGTGAAAATTTAGTTAAAGATAACTGTAATCACGGAAATCATAGTCCTATATTAATTAAAGCAGAACAATTAGATATATCCAATAAAACTATTGAAACTACAAACTTAGCTAATATATCTGGAACAAATGATTGGACTAATTATAGTACTACTATAGAAGCTAAGTCAGAAGCTCAAAGATTAAGGCTAGTTGTAGTATTTGATTCAGGGTTACATGGAGGAACTTCTGGAAACATAGTAATAGATGATTTTAAACTTAAAGAGATTACACCTAAACCAAATAGTATAAATTTAGATAGGGATAAGTTAAAAATTGCGACGGGACATACAGGAAGACTAAATTATAATATAGATCCAATAGAAGCTAATAAAGAACCTATTATATGGGAAAGTAGTGATACAAGTGTTGTAGAGATAAAAGATGGAATATTCAAAGGTATAAAACCTGGAACTGCAGTTATTACAGCTAAACTTAATAACTATGAAGATATAAAATCACAGTGTAGTGTCAAAGTGAGTGATTCTGTAGGAATAGAAAAAGTAGAATTTGAAAAGCAAAAAATAGATCTATATGAAGGGAAAAATTATATAGTAAAAGCTAAAACATATCCAGAGTATACAACTGAAGAATATTTTTTAGAGTCAAAAAATACAGATATAGCTAAAATAAAAGATGGAATAGTTAGTGCTATAAAACCTGGAATAACAAATATTATAGCTAAAAATATAAAAGGAGAAGAAATTGGTAGATTTGAATTAAATATAAAGGATTATAAAAATGATAAATATGATGAGTTATTATCTAAAATATACAAATCTTTAGTTCCAAATAACCGACTATCCGTAGATGATAAGGAAGATATGTTAGCTGTTAAAAAGATAGTAGATGTTGGTGAAAACTATTGGAAGAATATGAATAAAGATAAAGGTAAAGATTATCTTTGGAATGATTTAGATAGTACAACAAACTCTAATCATATAACCAAAAGTTTTGAAAGATTAAGAGAAATGGCAAAGGCATACTTGTTAGAGGGGTCTAGCTTAAAAGATAATCCTCAATTAATAAAAGACATTGAATATGGTTTAGAATGGTTAATGGAAAATAGATATAATAAAGGATATTACAATAACTGGTGGGATTGGCAAATAGGTATACCTCAAAGATTAACAGACACGTTAGTACTAATAAGAGATTATCTACCAACGGAAACTATTGAAAAATATACAAATATAATATCTTATTATGTTGCAAATGCAAGAGATCAATGGAGTCTTAAGCCTGAAACGCATACACAAAGTGTAGGCGCGAATAGATTAGATATGTGTCAAGTTGTAATATATAAAAGCTTACTTATAAAAGATGGAGATAAAATTCAAGAAGCAAGTAATGATTTATTACCGGAACTTAAATATGTAACTAATGGAGATGGTTTTTATGAAGATGGATCAATAATACAACATACAGCCATACCATATACAGGAACCTATGGATCAGTATTGTTATCTGGGATAGGTAGATTAAACTATATATTAGAAGGAACACAGTGGGCAATACCAAACGATAAAGTAAATATGGTATATGATGTAATAGAAAAATCTTTTGAACCTTTAATGTATAAAGGTTTAATTATGGATATGGTTAATGGAAGATCTATATCAAGATCTAAATGGCAAGATGTTAATAATGGTGAGTCAGTCATGAAAAGTATAGTAAAATATTTTATTCCAGCAGCGACTAATGAAGAAAGTAATAGACTTAAAGGGTCTATAAAATATTGGATTGAGTCAAATGACTCTAAAAATATGGCTGAAACTACAAATGACTTAGAATTTAGAGCTATGATTAAAGAAATATTAAATGATAATATAATAAAACCAAGAGGAGAGTTAATAGGTCATTACAATTATGCCAATATGGATAGAGTAGTTCATAGAAGTTCTGGTTTTGTATATGGTATAAGTAAATACTCAGATAGAACATATATGTATGAAGCTATGAATAAAGAAAATTTAAAAGGATATCATACTGCAGATGGAATGACATATCTGTACAATGGCGATGTAGAGCAATTTTCAAAAGGATTTTGGCCTACTGTAAACCCCAAAAGATTACCAGGAACTACTGTAGATACAGTATCATTATATAATGAAGCTAGTGGATCAAAAGTAGTTAGTGAGAAAGATTGGGTAGGTGGTAGTGTAATTGATGGTAAATATGGTGCTTCAGGAATGTATCTAGATAAAGTTAATCCAAAAGAAAAAGATGAAAATTATAAAATGGATTTAAAAGCTAAAAAATCTTGGTTTATGTTTGATGATGAAATAGTTGCTCTAGGTTCGAGTATAACAAGCAGTAAAAATAGAAATATTGAAACTATTATAGAAAATAGGAGATTATCAGAAAAAGGAGATGAAGTTTTTACAGTAGATGGAGAAACTTCAGTAAATAATATTGGTAATTCAAAACTAAAGGAAGATGCTAGATGGGCTCATATAAAAGGGAATAAAGAAAATACAGATATTGGATACTATTTCCCTAATAAAGCAAATATAAACATACTAAGAGAGCATAGAACTGGAAATTGGAATGATATAAATGGATTAGAAACAGATAAAGTAGAAGAGAATAATTTCTTAACTATGTGGATTGATCATGGAATAAATCCACAAAATAAAGACTATTCATACGTATTGTTACCAAATAAATCTAAAGATGAAGTTAAAAAATATAATGAAAATCCAGATATTGAAGTATTAGAAAATAGTGAAGTAGTTCATGCAGTAAAAGAAAAGAAATTAAATATTACAGCAGTAAATCTATGGGAAGATAATCAAGGTATAGATTTTATACATTCAAATAAGAAAGCTTCTATTATGGTAAGAGAAAATAATGGAGAATTGACAGTTGTAGTATCAGATCCTACTATGAAGAATAAAGATACAATAATAGTAGAAATAAATAAAAAAGTAAAAAATCTAATATCAAAAGATGAAAGAGTTAAGATAATAGATTCTTCAGATAAATTAATCTTAGAAATAAATGTAAAGAACTTAAATGGATCCACAGTTGAATCTAAATTTGATTTATTATAAAGGTTTATAAATTAGACATAATTAAAAAAGTGTGTAGTATTTACTACACACTTTTTATATAAATGATTTTTATATAAATGATTATTTTCCTTGTCTTGACTTATTGTATCTTAATCTTTCGTTTTCGTTTAAGAATTTCTTTCTAAGTCTTATAGAGTCTGGAGTTATTTCAACTAATTCATCATCATCTATAAATTCTAAAGCTTCTTCTAGAGTGAATGTTCTAGCAGCTTGTAATTTAACAGCATCATCTGTACCAGAAGCACGAACGTTAGTTAATTTCTTGTTTTTACAAGGGTTAACTACCATATCATCTTTTCTAGAGTTCATACCGATTATCATACCTTCGTAAACTTCAACACCTGGATCAACGAACATTTGAGCTCTATCACTTAATGCATTAAGTGCGTAAGCCATAGTTGTTCCTGGTCCTTGAGATATTAAAACTCCGTTAGTTCTTCCTGGTATTTCACCTTTATGCTCTTCATATCTTTCGAATGATCTAACTAAAGTACCTTCTCCACGAGTATCATTTATGAATTCACTTCTGTATCCAAGTAGTCCTCTTGTAGGAGCGATAAATGTTATTTTAACATAATCTCCTTCGATTTCCATTGCTTCCATCATTGCTTTTCTTAAGTTTAATTTATTTATAACAGTTCCTGAATATACTTCTGGACAGTTAACTATAACTCTTTCCATAGGTTCCATTAATTTTCCTTCTTCTTTATGAAGTAAAACTTGAGGCTTAGATACTCCTATTTCGTATCCTTCACGTCTCATGTTTTCAAGAAGTATAGATAAGTGAAGCTCTCCACGTCCAGATACTCTGTATCCGTCAGTAGTATCCATTGGCTCAACTTTAAGACCAACGTTAACTTCTAATTCTTTATCTAATCTATCTTTTATATGTCTAGTAGTTACAAATTTACCACTCTTACCACAGAATGGAGAATCATTAACTAAGAAGTTCATAGATAGAGTAGGCTCTTCTATGTGTATCATTTCCATTGGTAATGGATTATCTGTGTTACATATAGTTTCACCGATAGATATATCAGTTATACCAGCTATAACAACTATATCACCAGAATAGGCTTCTGATTTTTCAACTTGGTTTAATCCTTCGTAAGCTGTAAGCTTAGATATTCTTCCTCTTGCTACAGAACCATCTTCTTTACATATAGAAACAGTTTCACCTGATTTTACAGTTCCTTTGTAAACTCTACCTATACCTAATCTACCTACATAATCATCATATGCAAGAGCAGATACTTGAAGTTGTAAAGGCTCATCATCATAATTTGGATAAGCTTCAACATGGTTTATAACTGTTTCGAATAATGGAGAAAGATCAGTACTTTCATCATCCATTTCTAATTTAGCTATACCTTGCTTAGCGATACCGTATATTATTGGGAACTCACATTGTTCATCATTTGCATTTAAGTCAACGAATAAGTCAAATACTTCATCAACAACTTCTTCAGCTCTTTGATCTTGCTTATCTATTTTGTTTATAAATAGTATTGGTCTTAAACCTGCTTCTAATGATTTTTGTAAAACGAATCTAGTTTGAGGCATTGGACCTTCACTAGCATCTACTAATAATATAACTGTATCAACAGTTTTTATAACACGTTCAACTTCAGATGAGAAGTCACTATGTCCTGGTGTATCTACTATATTTATTTTGTAATCCTTGTAGTTTATTGAACAGTTTTTAGAATATATTGTTATACCTCTTTCTGCTTCAAGGTCGTTACTATCCATTACACAGTCTTTTACTACTTCATTATCTCTAAATGTTCCAGATTGATGTAAGAAAGCATCAACTAAAGTTGATTTACCAGCATCAACATGGGCTATAACAGCTATATTTACAATTTTATGTTTTGATGACATCTTTATGTCTCCTTTCGGTTAAAATAACTTTATAAGTATATCATAGTCTATAACTGTATACAAGATACTAATGTATAGTTGAATTTTAATAAAATAAAATAGTATTTATTTTTATCTATAGAAATAAAATATTATAGATAGTAAAAGACAATCAGGAAAATGTTTTATATAAGGGCTTTATTTGGATTTTAAAATAAAATCAATAGAATATATTAGAGATTATAAAATAAGTAATTTATGTTAAATAATTTTAAATTTTTTTAAAATTTGATAAATATTACATATGATATTAAAAAATATAGTATAAATTTATATTATAAATTAGTTTTTAAAGGTAAATTCAACTATCAATAGAATATATAAATATATAATTAAAGTTCTAAAGAAAGAGGAAGAATTTTATGGTTAAAGATTTTATTTTTAATGTTGTTATTTTGACAGTTATTATTTTTATAATAAAAGAAATTGTAAGCTTTATTTTTAAACTTAATATTGGTATAAACATAGTAATTCCAATTGCAATATCATTAGCTTGTATTTTAGGAACTAAAGAAAAAGAAATAAAAGAGTAGGGTTAAATTTGACTCTACTTTTTTATTTTATTGATTTAAAATAGATAAAATTTATACTACTAAATTGAATACATGTATGCTTAATTTAAGGAGGGATGAAATGATTGGTACAAAAGAACAACAAGTATATAATTTATTGGAATCACTTAAAATAAAATACACTAGACATGAACATATTCCAGTATATACTGTTGGAGAAGCACAAGCATTAGATATAAAAATACCAGGTCAACAATGTAAAAATCTTTTTTTAAGAAATAAAAAGGGAAATAAGCACTATCTAGTAATTTCAGATGAAAATAAAAAAGCTGATTTAAAATATTTATCAAAACAAATAGAAATTGATTCATTATCATTTGCATCAGAAGAAAGACTTTATAAATATTTAAGTCTTACCCCTGGGGCTGTAACACCATTTGGATTGATAAATGATATTAATAAAGAAGTAATAGTACTTGTAGATAATGATATCGTAGGTAAGTCAGTAATTAATTTTCATCCAAATGTAAACACAGCTACAATAAGTATTTCATATGATGGGTTTAATAAATTTATTAAATCTATGGGAAATAAATTATACTATGTAAACATTTAAAAATACCTTGAACTTTATCAAGGTGTTTTTAATTTTATTTAAATTGTTTTATCATTCTCATCTTTAATTTTTATAGCTATTTCAAATAATTTTGATAATACAAAACTTAAAAGACCTATAGCTATTGATATAAAAGTAACTATAATCATTGGAGCAATTGTTAATATATACAAATACATATCATAATAATATGTAATAAATATCACGCATCCGTTAAATAATAATACTTCACTAAAAGCACATATAGAAATAGTTCTTAATGACTTAGGAGCATCTATAGAAAAAGGGTTATTATTAACAATAAGTTTACAAAGCTTCTTTAGATTAAATAAGGCTATCATATAAGGTAGTGCACATATGTATATACAAATGGTTATAGCCCTTACTAAATTTTGATTTAGCATTGAAAAGGCACTTTTAAAGTATGCGGTCATTGCTAATGGTGTAGCCAAAAGTACTAATAAAGTAAGAATAATTCCTATTGTTACAATTATATTTAATACTTTAGAACTAGCATTTTTTTTCATTTTAATTTACCTCAACTTTCTATTATTATATGATTTATTTTAGAATTAATTTTATTGAATGTCAATAAAAAATTATTATAAAAAAACATATAAGACTTGCAAAACAATAAATAATTTAAAAATATACTATATTTTAGAATTATTTATTGTTTTACAAGTGTAAATTTAAAAATGTTTAAATTATAAATTATGGGTATTTATATATTTAACAGAATAAAAAATTTTAGAAGTGAAAAGATAAATTTAAATAAAAATATTAGGAGGTACATATTAATGCAAGTTAAATTTCAAGGAGCACCACTAACATTAGAAGGAAATATAGTAAAAGTAGGAGATAAAGCACCAGATTTTATAGCAGTAGATAATGATTTAAAAGATTTTAAATTTAGTGATACAAAAGGTAAAATAGTTATTTTATCTGTTCCATCATTAGATACACCAGTTTGTGATATGGAAATAAGAAGATTTAATGAAGAAGCATCTAAGCTAGACGGAGTTAAAGTTTACGCTATATCAATGGACCTTCCATTTGCTCAAAGTAGATGGTGTGCAGGTGCAAATATAAAAAATGTACAATCAATATCAGATTATAAGGATAGAGATTTTGGAAAAAACTATGGAGCTTATGTAAAAGAGTTAGGACTTTTAGCTAGAGCAGTATTTATAGTTGATGAAAATAATGATGTTATATATGCAGATTACTTAGAAGAAATGACTAGCGAACCAGATTATGACAAAGTATTAAGTATGTTAAAATAAATTAAATATTAATGGCTATAAGCTTATATGCTTGTAGCCATTTTTTATCTTAAATTATAACTATATAAAAATATTTTGATATAAAATATGTTTTATCAAATTAGTTGTGGGTATATATTAAATACAATAAATTAACATAAGAAAATATGGAGGAAAAATCATGGCTAATTCAATAAAAGTATGTCCATACTGTTCAAATGTAGACGTAGATACATTAAAAGAAAAATTAGGAGAAGATAATGTTTCAACTGGTTGCATAGGTGCTTGTAGAGCATATTCTAAAGAAGCAGTTGGTAAAATAAATGGAGTGCTTACAATAAAGCAAACTGAGAAAGATTTAATAGAAGCTTGTAAATAATATTAACTTAAATAAAAGCCTTATATAAATGGAATATATATTCTATTTATATAAGGCTTTTTTATATAAATATTCAATTTTAAAACGCATAATATTTTATAGTTAGAAACAAAATGGTTATTGTAAGTTTGAATATGTACAGGAAATATAAAATAGTATAAAGCATAGTCAAATATGTCTTATACTAATTTATATTTATTTTTTCAGATTTAATAATGTATTTTCAAATAAATAAGAATTAATTTTATCTTTTATCTCACTAACAATTAAACAATCAGAACTATCAAGCAGAGGTTTAAGAACACCGTAAATTTCATTTGATGTAAGAGGGGACTTGATGATCCAAAGACTATTTAAATTATAATAATGAACATCTATAGAACATTTTTTTACATAATTGTCAATATTAAAAAAATGTACGTTAGATGTATTTAATTTACAAAGAATTAAATAAAATATAACAAAACACCCTTTCTTTTTACGTATTTCTCCACATTTTAAAGTATAACATAAAAAAATATGAAATTACATTTTTTTACAAAATATTACAAAAAAATATAAGATAACAAAAAATATACATACGAATTAAACGTTGAATTTTAAATTCAAGTAGTAATGGTAATAGAGTCTAGAGTATGAGTTACATTTGAAATATATAAGATTGATTTAAATAGCATCAAATTTAAATGATTTTGCAATAAGAAAATATTAAGATATTAAAATATGGTATTAGAGATAGGATATATACATAGAACATTGTAAAAATAAATTTATTGTAAAGATTTTAATGGATAAAGATTTACTAAATCAGGAATTAAATAAAATTTAACATTTGAAAGAATAATTAGATGAAGAATTAAATTTAATTCCTGATTTAGCTAATATCATTGGCTAATTATTTATCTAATTTGGCTAATATATCTTTTAACTCGGATAAAGAGTTATCTAAGGAATCTATACTTTCATTAAAGCCACTACTTGAATCAAGTTTAATTTCCACCTTACAGTTAGGGCATACAATTACACTGCCAACATCAGAAAGCTTAAATGAGATGCTAGAATTACATTCAGGACAAGCGGAATCTAAGGTATCATCTCTAAATAAAGAATTAAAGTCTAAAGACATAAAAGCACCACCTTTCAATAGTAATGGAATGATATTCCATAGAATTATTATATCAGAAAGAAATTATAAAAAGTGAGCATAAGCGACAATTTTAAGAAGATTTTTAAAGAAAAAATTAGATTTAAATGTAAGTGATAAGAAATGAATATGTAAATATAAAAATAAACACCATAAAAGATATATGAATCAGCTAATCCCACCACAAATTATCTGATTCATATATTTAGAGGAGCATGAACCTTATGAAATATATATAATTATAATGAGATTAACCCATCTCTTTAAATTTATATGAGAAATTAAAAGAATCTGTGATTGAGAAGAAAAAAGTTATAAAATAAAGAATTATCAGAAAAATAAGACGATAACTTATATAAAAATATTACTGTAAAACTCTATAAAAGAGTATAACTATAAAAAGATAAGTTTTAATACGATAAAGAGTTTTATAATAGTAAAAAACAAATGCATGAAAAATGCATGTTATAATAATAGATAATTAGCTAATAAAAAGGGATGTAAAATTCTATACCTTTTTATATACAATAATAGAGTATAAACTTAATTTTAATAAATACAAAGTATTGGAAAAGTATTGAAAAAAATTAGACATAACAATATAATAAAAACAGAAAAAGTCTATAAAATGTAAAAGGGATGTGGAATATTGAACAGCACGCTATCATTAGAAAAAATAATAAACATAGAATCATTCCAAAAAATACAAGATGATATAGCAAAAGCTACGGGTATGGCTATAATAATGGTTAATTACGAAGGAAAGCCTATAACAAGTCATAGTAATTGTACTAAATTTTGTTCTATGATTAGAAAAATAGAAAAATATTCATCCCTTTGTGAAAAATGTGATTCAAGAGGTGGATTAGAATCTGTAAGGATGAAAAATTCATATATATATGTATGCCATAAAGGCTTAGTAGACTTTGCCGCACCTATAATAGTGAGAGATCAATATTTAGGAGCAGTTATGGCAGGTCAGATTTTAGTTGAAAATTTTGAAAACGTTAAACTAGAAGAAATTGTACATGTAGATAAAGATTTTGAGAAACTAGATAATTGCTTGAAAAATGAACTAGAAAAAGAATATAAAAACTTACCTGTTGTAAGTATTGAAAAGATTAGATCAATAGCACAAATGATGTTTCACATTAGTAACTATATAGTAGAAGAAGCTCTTCTTAAAATGTTATTAAATGAAGATAATTATAAGCTAAGAGAAGAAAATAAGAAAAAAATATTAGAAGAAAAAAATGTAGAGGATAATGTTAATTTAAAAACTAACGAAAATAATGAATTTGAGTTACCTATAATACAAGCTATTGAATATATTGATAATAATATAAATGAAAATATAACTTTAGATAAAATATCTTTTATTTGTAATTTAAGCCAATGCTATTTTAGTAAGTTATTTAAAAAGGAAACAGGGTTAACTTTTATCAATTATTTAAATTCTAGAAAAATATCTAAAGCAAAAGAATTGTTAGTAAATACAGATGAAACGGTCAATAATATAGCAATAAGCCTTGGATTTGAAGATTGTGGTTATTTTATAAGAGTATTTAAAAAAGCTGAAAAAATTACACCTAAAAAATATAGAGATTTGCATATTAAAAATAGTTCTATTTAAAAATAGAACTATTTTTTTTATAAGTAATTATCATGAAGACAAAATAATCCTATTTCTGCTTATGAAAAAAGGTGAAAAAGTCATATATAAAAGCAAAATATTAAGATGGAATTAATGAAAAAACAAGTTAAAATTATAACAAGGAAAACGAATTTGTTAATCTAAGGGGGAAATAAAAAGTGAAATCAAAAAGATTTGAAGCTTTAGCTAAACGTCCAGTAAACCAAGATGGTATTATTGGAGAATGGGCAGATGAAGGATTAATTGCAATGAATAGTCCTAATGACCCTAAACCTTCTATAAAATTAGAACATGGTAAAGTTGTTGAATTAGATAGTAAAAAAAGAGAAGACTTTGATATGATAGATAGATTTATAGCAGATTACGCTATAAACTTAGAAAAAGCTGAAGAATATATGAATATGAATTCTTTAGAAATCGCAAAAAAATTAGTTGATATAAATGTAGGAAGAGAAGAAATAGTAAAAATAAGTACATCTATAACTCCTGCTAAAATAGTAGAAGTTGTATCGCACATGAATGTTGTTGAAATGATGATGGCAATGCAAAAAATGCGTGCTAGAAAAACTCCATCAAACCAATGTCACGTAACTAACCTTAAAGACAACCCAGTTCAAATAGCTGCTGATGCTGCTGAAGCTGGTATAAGAGGTTTCTCTGAACAAGAAACAACTGTTGCTATAACAAGATACGCACCATTTAATGCATTAGCAATACTTATAGGTTCTCAAGTTGGTCGTGGGGGAGTTTTAACTCAATGCTCTGTTGAAGAAGCAACTGAACTTGACTTAGGTATGAGAGGACTTACAAGTTATGCTGAAACAGTTTCTGTATATGGAACAGAATCAGTATTTACAGATGGTGATGATACTCCTTGGTCAAAAACATTCTTAGCATCAGCTTATGCTTCAAGAGGATTAAAAATGAGATATACATCAGGTACAGGTTCAGAAGCATTAATGGGATATGCTGAAGGAAAATCAATGCTTTACCTAGAGTCTAGATGTATATATATAACTAAAGGTGCAGGAGTTCAAGGACTTCAAAATGGTGCAGTTAGTTGTATAGGTATGACAGGTGCTGTTCCATCAGGAATAAGAGCAGTACTTGCTGAAAACTTAATAGCTTCTATGTTAGATATAGAAGTTGCTTCTGCAAATGACCAAACGTTCTCTCATTCAGATATAAGAAGAACAGCTAGAACATTAATGCAAATGCTACCAGGAACAGACTTTATATTCTCAGGATACAGTGCAGTTCCAAACTACGATAACATGTTTGCTGGTTCAAACTTTGATGCTGAAGACTTTGATGATTACAATATACTTCAAAGAGATTTAATGGTAGATGGTGGTTTAAGACCAGTAAATGAAGAGGAAACAGTAGCAATAAGAAATAAAGCAGCAAGAGCTATACAAGCAGTATTTAAGGAATTAAGATTCCCAACAGTAACTGATGAAGAAGTAGAAGCTGCAACTTACGCTCATGGAAGTAAAGACATGCCAGAGAGAAATATAGTTGAAGACTTAAAAGCTGCTGAAGAAATGCTTAAAAACAGAATAACTGGATTAGATATAGTTAAAGCATTAAGCAAACACGGATTTGATGATGTTGCACAAAATATATTAAACATGTTAAAGCAAAGAGTTACAGGAGATTACTTACAAACATCAGCTATATTAGATGAAAAATTTGATGTTATAAGCGCTGTAAACGATGTAAATGATTACCAAGGTCCTGGAACAGGATATAGAATAAGCGAAGAAAGATGGAATGAAATAAAAAATATACCAAACGTAATAAAACCAGAAGATATAGATTAAGGGGCTGATATATATGAATAAGTTTGTAATGCCAATTCTTAAAATTGAAGAAGTGGGAGAGGCGTGCGTTGGAAAAAGATCAGACGAAGTTGTTATAGGAATAGGACCTTCATTTTTAAAAGAACAAACTAAAACTATAGTTGGAATAAAACATGAGGAAGTTTTAAGAGAACTTATAGCAGGTATTGAAGAAGAAGGATTACATGCTCGTGTAGTTAGGGTTTTAAGAACTTCAGACGTTTCATTTATGGGAAATGATGCAGCAAAATATAGTGGATCAGGAATTGGAATAGGAATTCAATCGAAAGGAACAACAATAATTCACCAAAAGGATTTATTACCTTTAAATAATATAGAATTATTCCCACAAGCTCCATTACTAGACTTAGAAACATTTAGATTAATAGGGAAAAATGCAGCAAAATATGCAAAGGGAGAATCTCCAAATCCAGTACCTACAAGAAATGACCAAATGGCAAGACCTAAGTTTATGGCAATAGCTGCACTACTTCATATAAAAGAAACTAAGCACATTGTAGAAAATAACAAACCAGTTCAAATAGAAGTTAAATTTTAATTAGGAAAGGAGACACACCAATGCAATCAACTAAAATGACTGCTAAAGAATATCCTTTAGCAACTAAAATACCTGGTAGTATAAATACTCCAACAGGCAAAAAATTAAATGATATAACATTAGAAACTGTTATGTCAGGAGAAATAAAACCTGAAGATATAAGAATATCTAAAGAAACTTTAGAGATGCAAGCTCAAATAGCTGAAGGGATGGGCAGAGATGCAATAGCTAGAAACTTCAGAAGAGCAGGTGAACTTATAAGTGTTCCTGATGAAAGAATACTAGAAATATATAACGCATTAAGACCTTTTAGATCTACTAAAGAAGAGTTATTAGAAATCGCAGATGAACTTGAAAAAAAATACAATGCTAAAGTAAATGCAGAATTTATAAGAGAAGCTGCTCAAGTTTATGAAACTAGAAAAAAATTAAGAGTAGAATAAAAAGGATGTAAAATAATGAAAATAATAGCAGGTGTAGACATTGGAAATGCTACCACAGAAGTAGCTATAGCAAAAGTAAATGATAACAAAAAAGAGTTTATTTCAAGTGGTATAGTTCCAACTAGCGGAATAAAAGGAACTAAAGAAAATATAACTGGAGTTATTTCATCTTTAAAAATGGCACTTAAAAATGCAAATTTACAAATTAAAGATTTAGATTTAGTAAGAATAAACGAAGCTGCTCCGGTTATAGGTGATGTTGCGATGGAAACTATAACTGAAACAATAATAACTGAATCGACTATGATAGGTCATAATCCATCCACACCTGGTGGAGAAGGACTTGGAACGGGAAAAACTATAAACATAAAAGATTTAGAATTATTAGAAGGTGAAGCTTTAAAAGAAAGTTATATTCCGTTAGTACTAAATGATATGAATTTTTTAGAAGCAGTATTTAGAATAAATTATGCAATTGAAAATGGCATAAACATAACCGGTGCAATAGTACAAAGAGATGATGCTGTTTTAATTAATAATAGATTAAATAAAAGTATACCGATAGTAGATGAAGTAACACTACTAGAAAAAGTACCTTTAAACATGTTGTGTGCAGTAGAAGTTGCACGAACTGGAAAAGTTATAGATAAACTTTCAAATCCATATGGTATAGCGACTGTATTTGATTTAACGTCAGAAGAGACTAAAATGATAGTTCCTATATCTAGAGCACTAATAGGTAATAGATCAGCAGTAGTTATAAAAACTCCAAAAGGTGATGTAAAAGAAAAGAAGATCCCAGCTGGAAAAGTAATTATTGAAGGTCAAAGAAGAAAAGAAATTGTTGATGTTGACCAAGGTGCAGAAGAAATAATGAACGCAGTAACTTTAAGCTTACCGATTGAAGATATAAAAGGAGAGTCCGGAACTAACGTAGGAGGTATGATTGAGAGAGTAAGGCAAGTAATGAGTAACCTTACAGATCAAAATATATCTGATATAAAAATTCAAGACTTATTAGCAGTAGACACATTTACACCACAAAATGTAAAGGGAGGTCTGGCTAAAGAATTTTCTATGGAAAATGCTGTAGGTATAGCAGTTATGGTTAAAGCTGATAAACTACAAATGCAAATGATAGCAAAAGAGCTAGAAAGTATTTTAGACATAAAAGTAGAAGTTGGAGGAGTTGAGGCTGACGTTGCAATAAAAGGTGCTTTAACAACTCCAGGAACTAGTGCACCTCTTGCAATATTAGATATGGGAGCTGGTTCAACAGATGCATCAATAATTAATAAGCAAGGTGAAATAAAATCTATACACTTAGCAGGTGCTGGAAATATGGTAACTATGCTTATAAAATCAGAACTTGGTCTTGAAGATTTCTCAACAGCCGAAGATATAAAAAAATGCTCTCTAGCGAAAGTAGAATCTTTATTTAATATAAGGCATGAAGATGGTAGTGTAGAATTCTTTGAAAAACCACTAGACCCATCAGTATTTGCAAAGGTTGTAATTATAAAAGACAATGAGTTAATACCAATAGAAGGTCAAAACTCAGTAGAAAAAATAAAAAACATAAGAAGACAAGCAAAAGAAAAAGTATTTGTAACAAATTGTCTAAGAGCTCTTAGTGTAGTTTCTCCTACTGGAAATATTAGAGATATAGAGTTTGTTGTATTAGTTGGGGGTTCGTCTCTTGACTTTGAAGTGCCACAACTTATAACAGATTCACTATCTCACTATGGAGTTGTTGCAGGTAGAGGAAATATAAGAGGAACAGAAGGTCCGAGAAATGCAGTAGCAACAGGTCTTATACTATCTTCTAACTAAGGAGTTTATTATGATTATAAAAAGCTATGATTTAGATACACCAAGTGTTTACGTATTTCATTGTAATGATATAGATATAGATGAATTCAAAGAAATTTTGTGGGGAATAGAAGAAGAAGGTATTCCGTATAAAGTGGAATCTAAAGAAAAAGATACCTCTAATAATCTAAGTCACGAAGCATCTTTAAAGTCTAGATTAGGAATAGGAATAGGTATAAGTAAAGATAAGATATCTTTAACTACAAGTAAATTAGATAAAAATACTCCTTTAATTAGTATAGAACTTAATCATGACTACAGTAAGTTAAGAAATGTAGGAGCTAATGGAGCTAGATTAGTTAAAGGGATAGAACTAAAAAAAATATAATGAGGTGATATTACTATGAAAAAGCTAAATGAATACAAAGAATTAAGCTTAGAAATAGTTAAAGCAATGGCTAAGGCAGCAGAAGAAAAAGCATTAGAAATAAATGTACCTGTAGTATTCTCAGCAGTTGATAAAGGTGGAAATCTTATGTTAATGCATAGAATGGAAGATGCTTTTGTAACAAGTATAGATATATCAATAAATAAGGCATTTACAGCAGTTTGTCTAAAACAAGGATCGCATGAAATAGCGGATGCTGTTCAACCAGGAGCATCTTTATATGGACTTCAACTTACTAATAATTCAAGAATAGTACCATTTGGTGGAGGATTGCCAATAGTAGTAGATAACCAAGTTGTTGGAGCAGTAGGTGTAAGTGGGGGAACTGTAGAGGAAGATATGTCAATAGCACAAGCTGCTGTTGATGCTTTTCATAAATAAAAAATAATATAAAAATTTGGAGGAATATAAAATGAGTAGAATGTATGATTATTTAGTACCAAGTGTAAACTTTATGGGACCTGGATGCTTAAAAGTTATTGGAGAAAGAGCTAAAATATTAGGTGGGAAAAAAGTCCTAATAGTTACAGATAAATTCTTAAGAAATCAAGAAAATGGAGCTGTAGAACAAACTATAAAATATCTAAAAGAAGCAGGTCTTGAAGTTGCTATATATGATGGGGTAGAGCCAAATCCAAAAGACACTAATGTAGCTGACGGTTTAAAAATATTTAAAGAAGAGAAATGTGATATGATAGTTACAGTAGGTGGAGGTTCACCTCATGACTGTGGTAAAGGTATAGGTATAGCTGCAACTCATGAAGGCGATTTATATGACTATGCAGGTATAGAAACTTTAACTAATGCATTACCACCAATAATAGCAGTAAATACTACAGCAGGAACTGCAAGTGAAGTTACTAGACATTGTGTTATAACTAATACAAAGACAAAAGTTAAATATGTTATAGTAAGTTGGAGAAACTTACCATTAGTATCTTTCAATGACCCAGAGTTAATGGTTGGAAAACCAGCAGGACTTACTGCAGCAACAGGAATGGATGCATTAACTCATGCAGTAGAAGCTTACGTTTCTAAAGATGCAAACCCAGTAACTGATGCATCTGCTATACAATCTATAAAATTAATAGCTAATAACCTAAGACAAGCAGTTGCTATGGGAGATAATATAGAAGCTAGAACAAACATGGCTTATGCATCATTATTAGCAGGTATGGCATTTAACAATGGTAACTTAGGATACGTTCATGCTATGGCTCATCAACTAGGTGGATTATATGATATGCCACATGGTGTTGCTAATGCAATGTTATTACCACATGTTTGCAAGTATAATGTAATATCTAATCCACAAAAATTTGCTGATATAGCTGAATTTATGGGTGAAAATATAGATGGATTATCAGTTCATGAAGCTGCTGAGAAAGCTATAGATGCTATGTTTAGATTATCTAAAGATATAGGTATACCAACTTCATTAAAAGAAATGGGTATAAAGGAAGAAGATTTTGAATATATGGCTGAAATGGCACTTAAAGATGGAAATGCTTTTAGTAACCCAAGAAAAGGAAACGAAAAAGACATAGTAAAGATATTTAAATCAGCATATTAATATAACTATCCCCCTTCAGAAATGAGGGGGGAATTTAATGGGGGAAATGTTATGAATTCAAGCTTTTTCGCAGAATTAATAGGAACAATGATATTAGTATTACTAGGAGACGGAGTTGTAGCCAATGTAATTCTTAAAAAGACAAAAGGCGCAAATGGTGGAATAATAGCCATAACTTCTGGATGGGCTTTTGCAGTTGCAATACCCGTATTTATGTTTGGTAATGTAAGTGGAGCTCATTTTAATCCAGCAGTAACGTTAGCACTTGCGTCTATTGGAAAGTTTTCATGGTCAGATGTTCCTATGTATTTAATAGCACAATTTATAGGGGCTTTTATAGGAGCTTTATTAGTATTAATTTCTTATTATGATCATTTTAAATTAACTGAAGATAAAAGTATTAAATTAGGAGTATTTTGTACAGCTCCAGAAGTAAGAAATTTAAAACTAAACTTTGCAACTGAATTTATAGGAACTTTTATATTAATGTTTGCAATATTGGGTATAGGAACATATCCATTAGCAGATGGAATAAGTCCAATTGCAGTAGGTATAATAGTATGGGGTATAGGATTAAGTTTAGGAGGGCCTACAGGATATGCCATAAATCCAGCTAGAGATTTAGGTCCTAGACTTGCACACTTTATACTGCCAGTTCCAAATAAAGGAGATTCTGACTGGCAATATGCTTTAATACCAGTTATAGCACCTATATGTGGAGCTATAGTTTCAGCATTTACTTATAGCATTATGTTTTAATAGTGTAATTACCATAAAAATAAACTGAATGGTAGTTAATAAAATCTTGCAAATAATATCAACTTTAAAAAAAGCCCTATATAAATAGAATATAATTTCTATTTATATAGGGCTTTTTTTTAATACTATAAAAAATAGGAATATGAATATACTTGCTAATTGCAATAAGAAAATAATGTATGTACAAAAATTTTATAAATAAGTGGTTTGAAATTGTACTAAAAAAGAAAAAAATAAAAGAAACATAGAAAAACATTCAATAAAAAAGAAACTTATTGAATTATTAAAATTTGGTGATACAATCAACTTGAAACACTGTTAATAAATCTACTAAGCTAATCATAAGTTATTAAATATAGGTAAAAGTAGGGGGATCAAATTGGGAAAAAAATTAGTAGTAGAAGAATCTTGGTGTAAAAAGTGCGGAATCTGTATAGAATTCTGTCCTAAAAAAGTCTTGAATATGAATGATGAAAGTGTGTATATTGAGGATGAATCTAAATGTATTCTTTGTGGGTTGTGCGAATTAAGATGTCCAGATTATGCAATATACATTGAAAAAATATTTAATTAAGAAGGTGAGAGTATGGGAACAAAAGTAAAGTTATTACAAGGTAATGAGGCTTGTGTTCACGGTGCAATACACGCAGGAATGAAATTTTTTGCAGGATATCCAATAACTCCATCAACAGAAATAGCAGAAATATCATCATTAATGTTGCCAAGAGTTAAAGGAACATTTATTCAAATGGAAGATGAAATAGCATCTATGTCAGCAATAATAGGTGCATCTATAGCAGGTAAAAAATCTATGACAGCAACAAGTGGTCCTGGTTTTTCACTAAAACAAGAAGCGATAGGATATGCATGTATAACAGAAACACCTTGTGTAGTAGTAAATGTTCAAAGAAGTGGACCTAGTACAGGATTACCGACTAGTCCATCACAAGGGGATTTGATGCAATCTAGGTGGGGTACACATGGAGACCATTCATTAATAGTATTGTCTCCTACAACTGTATCGGATACGTATGAATTAACAGTTAAGGCATTTAATTTTGCAGAGAAATACAGAACACCAGTAGTTTTACTTTTAGATGAAGTAATAGGTCATATGAGAGAGAAAGTAGATTTAAGTTCACTAGAAAAATTAGAGATAGTAGATAGAAAGAAAGCTAAATGTAACAAAGAAGAATTTAAAGCATTTGAAGTTACAAAAGATTTAATTCCAAGTATGGAGCCAATGGGTCATGGATTTAAGTTCCATGTAACAGGGCTTGTACATGATGAAACAGGATTCCCAACAAATAGCACGAAGGAGGCTGAAAAATTATTTACTAGATTATCTGACAAGATAGAAAATAATTTAGATGATATACTTTTATATGAAAAGTATTTTACAGATGACTGTGAAATACTAATTGTAACTTTTGGATGTATGGTTAGATGCAGCAAAGATGCTGTTGATTGTTTGAGAGAAAAAGGAATAAAAGTAGGATTATTATCTATAAAAACAGTATGGCCTTTCCCGAATGAATTAGTAAGAGAATTAAGTAAAAAAGTAAATTATATATTTATACCAGAAATGAACATGGGTCAAATGATTTTAGAAATAGAGAGAATAGTAAAAGACAACTGCCCTGTAATAGGAATTAATAAATTTAATGGAGAGATAATCACTCCAGAAGAAATAACTTCTAGTATAGAGGAGGTAATTGTATATGCCTAGTAAAATTATAGAAAATAATTTTAGAACAAATAGACTACCTCACATATGGTGTCCTGGATGTGGTCATGGTATATTAATGCACTCAATAGCAAGAGCAATAGAAGAATTAAATTTAGATAAAGATAATGTATGTATAGTTTCAGGGATAGGGTGTTCATCAAGAGCGAGTGGTTATTTTAATTATAATACAATACACACAACTCATGGAAGAGCGCTTACATTTGCAACCGGTGTAAAGTTAGCTAATCCAAATCTCCATGTTATAGTTATAACTGGTGACGGTGATGCAACAGCAATAGGTGGAAATCATCTAATACATTCTTGTAGAAGAAATATTGATATTACAACAATAGTGTTTAATAATAATATTTATGGAATGACAGGAGGTCAATATTCGCCAACTACTCCAACGGATGACAAGGCAACAACAGCACCATATGGAAATATAGATAAGCCATTTGATATTTGTGAATTATCATCAGCAGCAGGAGCTACATTTGTTGCTAGAGCAAGTGCATATCATGTTAATCAAATGTTGTCGTATACAAAAAAAGCTATAATTCATAATGGTTTTTCAGTTGTAGAAGCAGTTAGTTCTTGTCCAACATACTACGGTAGAAAAAATAAAAAAGGATCTGCAGTAGATTTAATAAGACTAATAAAAGAAAATAGTATAGTAACCAATGACACTAATAAAGCTAAAGAAGTAGATAAAATGCCAATAGGTATTTTTAAAGATATAACTTTACCAGAATATACTGAAGAATACCAAAAAGTAGTAGATAAATTTTAAGTATTATTAGGAGTGAATGTATATGAAAAAGGAAATTAGGTTAAGTGGTTCAGGAGGACAAGGCCTTATACTTGCAGGTGTAATTTTGGCAGAGGGAGCAATATTATCAAATTTAAATGCAGTACAATCACAATCATACGGTCCAGAAGCTAGGGGCGGAGCAAGTAAAGCAGAAGTAATAATAAGTGATAAAGACATAAATTTTCCAAAAATAATTAAATCAAACATACTAATCTCATTAACACAAAAATCTTTTAATGAATATTCAAAATATATAAAAGAGAATAGTATAGTAATAGTAGATTCATCTATAGAACTAAATGATCAAATCAAAGCATCAATTCATAAAATCCCAATACTTCAAACAGCTAATGACGTTTTGAAAAAACCGATGACAGCAAATATAATTACTTTAGGTGTATTAAGTAATTTAGTACCAGAAATAAATCCAGAACACATAAAAGTTGCAATTTTAAATAGAGTTCCGAAAGGTAGTGAAGATTTAAATATAAAAGCATTTGAAGAAGGAAAACGTTTCTTAAAGGAGGAGACAAACTCTATTTAAATAGTTTATTGTAAATAAATTTATACGTAAGTAATAAATTAAATAAGTTAGTTGATAAAAGTTAACAGATTCTTAAATGATTTCATAAAATTTTACCTTTTATCTTAGTAATGTTCGGTACTTAGGCTTTGCAAGATTTATGAAATCAGTTTTTTGAAATATAAAATAAACTTTAAATATCAATGCAATCAGCATTATGCGATAAACTTAGCTACTGTACTATGGGAGGATAGGATGGGATTTATAAGAGATAATGGAATGAATACATTAGAACTTGATTTGGTAGCTACTGTGGCACTGGCAACATTACTTCTTTTGTTGGGGAAAGTATTAAGAAAGAAAGTAAACATTTTAGATAAATTTTGTGTACCAACCCCAGTTATAGGAGGGTTACTATTTGCAATAATAATGCTATTTTTAAAAAATGGTCAAATAATTGAAGTATCAATGGATACAACATTACAAACACCTTTTATGTTAGCTTTCTTTGCAACTGTAGGCTTAGGAACAAATCTATCTCTAGTAAAAACTGGTGGGAAATTGTTACTAGTTTATTGGGGGTTAGCTGGATTTATATTCGTATTCCAAAACTTTATAGGTATATTTGTTGCAAAGATAACTAACATAAATCCATTAATAGGCATGATGTGCGGTGCTATATCTATGCAAGGTGGCCATGGAGGGGCGGCATCATTTGGAGCTACTATAGAAAGTTTAGGAGTAGAAGGTGCTTTAACTATTGGGGCAGCAGCAGCTACCTTTGGCGTAATACTAGGAGGACTTGTTGGAGGTCCTGTTTCTAGATACTTAATAAAAAAATATAAATTAAAACCAGTACAAGACCTAGGTGAATGTGATGAGAAAAGTTCTTCTGGTTATGAAGTTGCGCTTGCTAAAGAATATAATGCTATTACTTCGAATATAATTATAAATCATATAAGTATAATAGCAATATGTATTACGGTAGGTAGTTTGATAAGTACTGTAATAACCAATTCAACAAGTGTAGTAGTACCTACTTATGTTGGATCGATGTTTATAGGTGTAGTATTAAGAACGCTTGGAGGAAAATTAAAACTAATAAAAGTAGACACATACTGTGTAGATTTGATTGGTGATGTATGTCTGTGCTTATTTTTAACAATGGCACTTATGACCATAAAGTTATGGGAACTTTCAGGACTTGCTGGTCCTATGATTATAATTATTTCTCTACAAGTTGTAGTACTTATAATATACGCGGTATTTGTTGTATTTAGGCTTATGGGAAAAGATTTTGATTCAGCTGTAATGGTAGCAGGTCTTTTAGGTCATGGATTAGGTGCTACTCCAAATGCATTAGCAAATATGAATTCAATAACATCTAAATTTGGCGATTCAGCCAAAGCATTATTGATAGTGCCTTTAGTAGGATCTTTTCTAGCAGACTTAATAGGAATTCCTATTAATATAGGCTTAATAAACATATTAAACTTTTTTGCCTAATTAAAATTAAATTTATATATAAAACATGCTATTGTATACATGCTTAAGGGGGATGAAATATGAAAGAATCATTTGAAAGATGGGAAGAAAATAAAGTTAATAAAAATTTAGCAAGATTTCCAGAAAGAAAAGAACAATTTAAATTTGATACAGACGAGGAAATAAAAAGATTATATACTCCGTTAGATGCTAGTATAGATTATGAAAATGATTTAGGATATCCAGGACAATTTCCATTTACAAGAGGTGTTCAACCTACTATGTATAGGGGGAAGTTATGGACGATGAGAATGTATGCAGGATTTGCTACTGCAGAAGAATCTAATCAAAGATATAAATACTTAATAGAACAAGGCTCTATGGGGTTGTCAGTAGCATTTGATCTACCAACACAAATGGGATATGACTCAAGTGATGAAATATCTGAAGGCGAAGTTGGTAAGGTTGGAGTTGCAATAGATTCTTTAGCTGATATGGAAATATTATTTGATGGAATACAATTAGATAAAGTATCTACATCAATGACTATAAATGCACCAGCAGCAGTACTTTTAGCCATGTATATAGCAGTAGCTGAAAAACAAGGAGTCTCGCCAGATAAATTAAGAGGGACTATACAAAATGATATATTAAAAGAATATGTAGCAAGGGGAACTTATATATTCCCTGTAAAACCATCAATGAGACTTATAACAGATATATTTGATTACTGCTCTAGAGAGGTTCCAAAGTGGAACACAATAAGTATATCAGGATATCATATAAGAGAAGCTGGAGCTAATGCAGTTCAAGAGGTGGCATTTACTTTAGCAGATGGTATGGCGTATGTAAAAGCAGCACTTGATGCAGGTCTTAATGTAGATGATTTTGCTCCTAGACTTTCTTTCTTCTTTAATGCACATAATAATTTACTAGAAGAAGTTGCTAAGTTTAGAGCAGCAAGAAGAATATGGGCAAAAATAATGAAAGATAAGTTCAAAGCGACTAATCCAAAGTCAATGTCATTAAAATTTCATACTCAAACTGCAGGGTGTACTTTAACAGCTCAACAACCGGAAAATAACATAGTAAGGGTAGCAATTCAAACACTAGCAGCAGTATTAGGTGGAACACAATCTTTACATACTAATTCTAAAGATGAGGCTTTAGCTCTTCCAACAGAAGATTCAGTAATGGTAGCTCTTAGAACTCAGCAAATAGTTGCCCATGAAAGTGGAGTAGCTGATACCATAGATCCACTTGCAGGATCATATTTAGTTGAAGGTTTAACTAACAAAATAGAAGAAGAAGCTATGAATA
Organism: Clostridium sp. CCUG 7971; assembly: GCF_017590215.1. Classification (GTDB taxonomy): domain Bacteria; phylum Bacillota; class Clostridia; order Peptostreptococcales; family Peptostreptococcaceae; genus Faecalimicrobium. The sequence goes on along the minus strand of NZ_JAFFPK010000044.1, from coordinate 12,907 downwards.
TAATAAATAAAATAGAAGAACTAGGTGGAGCTCCACATGCAATAGAAAAAGGATATATACAACAAGAGATAATGGACAGTGCATACAAATATCAAAGAGAAATTGAAAGTAATGAAAAAGTAATAGTTGGAGTTAATAAATTCCAAATAGAAGAAGATGCTCCAAAAGGGTTATTAAGAGTTGACCCTATAGTTGGAGAAAGACAAAAAGAAAAGCTAGAAGAACTGAGAGATAATAGAGACAATGATAAAGTTCAAAGAGTGCTACAAGATTTAAAACTTGCTTGTGAAGGCGAGGAAAATGTAATGCCATATATATTAGAAGCAGTAAGAGCTTATGCAACGCTAGGTGAGGTATGTGGTGTAATGAGAGAAGTATTTGGAGAGTACAAGCAAGCTGTTATGATATAAAATAAAAATGGTTATTTTAAGGTTTTAAAGATAGATTAAGGGGGAACAGAAATGAAACAGATAAGAGTTTTAGTTGCAAAACCAGGGTTAGATGGCCATGATAGAGGTGCAAAGGTCATAGCTCGTGCACTTAGAGATGCAGGGATGGAAGTTATATATACGGGCCTTAGACAAACTCCAGAACAAATAGTTCAAGCAGCAATTCAAGAGGACGTTGATGTAGTTGCAATGAGTATATTATCAGGAGCTCATAGTCACTTACTTCCAAAAGTTGTGGAACTTTTAAAATTAGAAGAAGCGTATGATGATATTTTAGTTATAGGTGGTGGCGTTATACCTGAGGAGGATATACCTTTCTTAAAAGAAAAAGGCATAAAAGAAATATTTACACCAGGAACACCAACTTCTGTAACAATAGATTTTATAAGGGAAAATGTTAAAAGTAAGTCAGCAAGTGCTTAGGAGTGATTTTATGGAAAATTTAGTTAAAGCTCTTTTACAAGGAAATAAAAGAGCTTGTGCCAAACTTATTACAATGGTAGAAAATGAAGTTGAGGGATATGAAGAAGTTCTAAAATTAATTTATAAATATACTGGGGGTGCTTATGTTATTGGTATAACAGGCCCTCCAGGAGCTGGTAAGTCTACATTTACAGACAAATTAGCCAAGTTAATAAGGCAAGAAAATAAAAAAGTAGGCATTATAGCAATCGATCCAACTAGCCCTTTTACTAAAGGTGCCATTCTTGGAGATAGAATAAGAATGAACGACTTAAGTACAGATAAAGGAGTATTCATAAGGTCTATGGGAACTAGAGGAAGTCTAGGGGGACTTTCAAATGCTACCCAAGGGGCTATAAAAGTTTTAGACGCATATGGATGTGATTATATATTTATAGAAACAGTTGGAGTAGGTCAATCGGAAATTGATGTAGTAAAAACTGCTGATACAACTCTTATAGTAATGGTTCCAGGATTAGGTGATGATATACAAGCTATAAAAGCTGGAGTTATGGAGATTGCAGATGTATTTGTAATAAATAAAGCTGATAGAGAAGGAGCTAAAAGGACATCCTTAGAAATACAGATGATGATGGATTTTAAAAAAGATTGGGAATTTAGGCCTCCTATAAATTTAGCTATAGCTGAAACTGGAGAAGGTGTAGAAGAAACTTATAAAAATATACTAAAACATCAAATGTTTCTAGAAAAAAGTGATAAATTAAATGAAAAAAGGCTTTCTAGAAATAAGACAGAAATAAAAGCATTAGTTCAAAGACGTATTTCGAACATAGTAAGAAGTTTAGAATATAGCGAAGAAATGGATAAATTATTAGGTAAAACTATGACTAAGGAAATAGATCCTTATACAATAAGTGATATATTATTTGAAAAATTAAGAAACAATCAATATTAATTAGGGAGGCTTTTCATGGAAATATTAAGAGTTGATCATGTTGGGATAGCTGTAAATAACTTAGAGGAAACTTTGAAATTTTATGAGGATGTACTAGGTCTAAAATGTGAAGGAACAGAAACTGTAGAAGATCAAAAGGTTAAAGTTGCTTTTTTACCAGTTGGAGAAACAGAGCTTGAGCTATTAGAATCAACTACTGAAGATGGACCTATAGCGAAGTTTATAGCTAAAAATGGTGGGCGTGGTGGAATCCAACACGTTGCAGTAAGAGTTGATAATATAGAAAAAGCAATAAAAGAAGTTAGAGATAAAGGTTATAAGATGATAGATGAAGTACCAAGATACGGAGCAGGAAATGCAAAAATAGCATTTTGCCATCCAAAGGGAACTGATGGAATATTATTAGAATTAAGTGAGAGAAAATAACCGAAAATTAAATACTTGGGGGTGATTTTATGTCACAAGAAAAATTAAATTTACTTCGAGAAAAAAGAAGTAGGATAGAATCAGGTGGGGGTCAAAAAAGAATAGATAAACAACATGCATCAGGTAAATTAACAGCAAGAGAAAGATTAAATAAGCTATTTGATGAGAGTACTTTTGTAGAATTAGATACTTTTGTTAAACATAGATGCTCTAATTTTGGAATGGAAAAACAAGAGATACCAGGAGAAGGTGTTGTTACAGGTTATGGAAAAGTAGACGGAAGATTAATTTGTGCATTTGCTCAAGATTTCACAGTATTAGGTGGATCATTAGGAGAAATGCATGCAAAGAAGATTGGTAAAGTAATGGATATGGCTGTAAAAGTAGGAGCACCAGTAGTAGGACTTAATGATTCAGGAGGAGCTAGAATTCAAGAAGCTGTTGATGCTCTTGCGGGATATGGAGAAATATTTTATAAAAATACTATCGCATCAGGGGTGGTTCCTCAAATATCAGCTATAATGGGACCTTGTGCAGGTGGAGCTGTTTACTCACCAGCTTTAACAGATTTTATATATATGGTAGACCAAACTAGTCAAATGTTTATAACAGGTCCACAAGTTATAAAAACTGTAACGGGAGAAGAAGTTAGTTCTGAAGAATTAGGGGGAGCAACAACTCATAATGCTACATCAGGAGTAGCACACTTCATGGCAGTTAATGATGAGGATTGTATAAATCAAATTAGAAAATTATTAAGTTTCTTGCCTTCAAACAATGCTGAAAAAGCACCAATAATTGAGAGTATAGATGATCCAAATAGATTAAATGAAGTTTTAAATAATATAATACCAGATGGTTCAAATAAACCATATGATATGAAAGAAATTATATATGAAATAATTGATGATGGAGATTTTTATGAAGTTCAGCCATTATTTGCACAAAATATTATAACAGGATTTGCAAGAATAAACGGAGAAAGCATAGGTATAATTGCAAATCAACCTAAATTTATGGCGGGATCTTTAGATATAAATGCATCAGATAAAAGTGCAAGATTTATAAGAACTTGCGATGCCTTTAATATTCCGATAGTAAACTTTGTAGATGTACCAGGGTTCTTACCAGGAACTTCACAAGAATATGGTGGAATAATTCGTCATGGTGCAAAAATGCTTTATGCATATAGTGAAGCAACAGTACCTAAAATTACTGTTATAACTAGAAAAGCATATGGAGGATCTTATCTAGCTATGTGCTCAAAAGATTTAGGTGCTGATATGGTTTTTGCTTGGCCAACTGGAGAAGTTGCAGTTATGGGACCAAGTGGAGCAGCAAATATTATATTTAAAAATGATATAAAAAATTCAGATGACCCTAAAACAATGAGGAATATAAAAATAAAAGAATATACAGATGAATTTGCAACTCCATACAAAGCGGCTGAAAGAGGATATATTGATGATATAATTGAACCAGAACTTACAAGAATAAGACTTGCAGATGCACTAGATACATTATCCTCTAAGCGTGAAGAGAGACCGCCTAAAAAACATGGAAATATACCTTTATAGGAAGGTGGGGAAATTATGAATATTAGCCAATTATTAGAGGCCCTAAAGGATCCATCTGCCATTTTAACTATAGGAGATAAGTTACTTGTTGGATTTAGTGTAGCATTACTTTCAATGAGTGTAGTATTTATAGTATTAGTTTTAATAGCAGTAATAATAAAGTTACTACAAATAGAAAAATCTAAACCAGAAGAGATAAAGGCAGTTAGTAGTCAATATTCACATATAGAGCTGGAAAATGATAAAACTGAAGATATGGGAGAATTAGTAGCTGCAATAACTGCAGCAATTGCAGCGGCAACTGGAAATAGTACTAATAATATATTAGTTAGAAAAATAGCAAGAAGTAATAACTCTAAGTCAAGTTGGGAAAGTATGTCAAATAAGAGTAGCAAGTAATGAACAGAAGGGGGAGTTAAAAATGATAAAAAAATATAATATAACAGTTAATGGAAATACTTACGATGTAGAGGTTGAAGAGTTAAAAAGTGAAGGAGTATCAGTTTCTAGAGAAAAAATAAAACCACAAAGTACACCTAGACCACAGGTTTCAAAGTCGGTATCATCAAAAACTCAAGCATCACCACAATCAGGTGGAGGTTCTGGTAGTGTTAATGCACCAATGCCAGGAACTATAAATGATGTTCGTGTTAAGGTTGGGGACAGTGTTAAAAAAGGACAAATACTATTAATACTGGAAGCCATGAAGATGGAAAATGAAATAATGGCAAGTTGTGATGGAACTATTTCAGGAGTAAGTGTATCAAAAGGTGCATCAGTAAGTGCAGGGGATGTTTTAGTAACGATAGCGTAGAAATTTAGAAAAGGGGGACTTACCCGTGGGAGAAGTTATAATTAATTTTATTCAATCAATGGGTATTGTTAATATGGACTGGAGACAATTAGTAATGATACTAATTGCTTGCATTTTATTATATTTAGCAATAGCAAAAGGTTTTGAACCTTTATTACTAGTGCCTATAGCTTTCGGTATGCTACTTTCAAATCTTCCACTTTCAGGAGTTATGAGTGGACCAATGTCAACAATTGAGCCTGTGGGAGTAGCTAATGGAGTTATAGAAGCTGGGATTCACACTAAAACACCAGGAGGGCTACTGCATTACTTATTCCAGGGTGATGAACTTGGAATATTCCCTCCATTAATATTTTTAGGAGTTGGGGCTATGACGGACTTTGGCCCATTAATAGCTAACCCAAAGAATATATTACTTGGAGCAGCAGCACAATTTGGAATATTTTTTACTTTTATAGGAGCACTACTTCTTGGATTTACAGGACTAGAGGCAGCTTCAACAGCTATAATAGGTGGAGCAGATGGGCCAACAGCTATTTACTTAGCAACTAAATTAGCACCACACTTATTAGCTCCTATTGCAGTTGCAGCTTATTCATATATGGCTTTAGTTCCAATAATTCAGCCTCCGATAATGAAAGCTTTAACTACCAAAGAAGAAAGAAATATAGTAATGACTCAAAGTAAAACGGTATCTAAGAAAATAAAAATAATTTTTCCTATAGTTGTTACTATAGTAGTTTCATTACTTTTACCAGCAGCAGCAACTTTAATAGGCATGCTTATGTTTGGTAATCTACTTAAAGAATGTACTGTTACAGATAGATTATCTGAAACTGCAACAAATGCCTTAATGAACATAGTTACAATATTCTTAGGACTATCAGTTGGAGCATCTGCTCAAGCTGAAATATTTTTAAGTACTCAAACTTTAAAAATATTTGCTCTTGGAGTTGTAGCATTTGGAATAGGTACAGCAGCGGGGGTACTATGTGCTAAGTTAATGAATAGATTCACTAAGGAAAAAATTAATCCACTTATAGGTGCAGCTGGAGTTTCTGCTGTTCCAATGGCAGCAAGAGTTGCCCATAAAGTTGCACAAGAAGAAAACCCAAGTAATTTCATATTAATGCATGCTATGGGTCCTAACGTTGCAGGTGTTATAGGCTCAGCAGTAGCAGCAGGAATACTTTTAAGTTTACTGGGATAGAAAATAGAATATAAAATATAAAAAATACTAAGAAAATAATTTTCTTAGTATTTTTTATTGTAATTTCAAACTGCTAGACCTGAGCAACGTGCCTGATTTGTAGGTCATTGGAAATGCATTTTATATTTTATAATTTAAAAACTGTAATCTTTTCTTTAGAAATTGCATATCATAAAGTACAAATGAAAGTTTCTAAAAAAAACTTGCAAAAATAAATTATGTAAACTATAATATTATTAATAATAAAAAATAAGGAGGTAGGAAAAATGAATGAAAATACTAGCTTAGTATATTTTGGTTATGAAGGTGAATTAGATTATGATTATGCTCCTGACTATGAAGTTGAATGAACTAATGAATATATAAAATAAAAAGTTTCATATTTGTTTTAAAAATGAATTAAATTTCAAGAAAAAATCAAAATTAGATTAGATAATATATGTAGTATAAGGAGTATAAAATGTTAGTTTTAAAATGAAAGAGCTATTACCATTTCTATAAAGATAAGGTTATAGCTCTTTTATATTTCAATTTTTTAATCTTGATATAAATTTTTTAGAATATATTCATTATGAAGTATCCAAGTATTATTTTCCCATTTATAAATACAGATATTATCAAAGTGGCAGTCAAAATCACAATCAATCTTATTTACATATTCCCATAGTTCATTAAATATTTTTTGAATTTTTTTAGAACTTATAGTAATATGAAAAACTTTATCCTTTCCATCTTTTTCACCAAAGTTTATATAAGGAATTTTTGATAGTTCATCAATTAGTTTATCGTGCAAAATTTTTCCTTCATCACTCATTAAAACTTTCATAAATATAACTCTATTATCAAAATGAGCATAACCTTTAATTTTATAAGGTTCAGATAAATAATTATTGGAAAAACTATCTAAAATATTTTCTAAATCATCTATATTATCAGTTTCAAAAGGCGACTTAATAGTAAAGTGAGCAGGAAGTTTTGATGACTTTGCTTTAAATTTATTAAAAATTTCCTTTCTTAAGTTATTATTAAAATTACCAAGCTTGCCTTTAACAACACTTACAATTACGTATCTCAATATGGTACCCTCCAAATTTTAAAATCATATAAATGTAATAGTTACAAATTGGTAAATTCATATAAATTTCATATAAATTTAAATTGCTTTATGCTATTATATATTATAATATAAACTAATTTAAAAATAATATGAAATTAAGTTTATATAAGAAAGATAACAAGATAAATTAATTATATATATGAATGGAGAGAATAAAATGAGTTTTTTTAAGAGATTAAAAAATGTAGTAAATGCAAAGGCTAATAAAGCTTTAGAAAAACACGAAGATCCAATAGAATTATTAGAATTATCAATAACTAAAAAGGAAAAATTACTTCAAGATGCTAAAAAGCAATGTGCAAACTTTATTGCATCAGTAGATAGCATAAGAGGAGAAAAAAAACTATTAGAAGAAAAAATATCTAAGTATGAAGAAGCTACAAAGGCAGCTATCTTAAAAGAAGACGCTGATAAAGCTCAAAGCTTTGTAAAACAAAAGCTAGAATTTGAAGAAAAATTAACTCAAACTTTAGCTAGAATAAAAGACCAAGATGAGAAGATACAAGTTATAAAAAATAAGATAGAAGAATTAGAAATAGAAATATCTAAGATGAAATCTAAAAAGCAAGAGTTAGCTACTAGACTTGATGTTGCTGAAATAAACAATGAAATAAATGAAACATTAGCAGGTCTTAATGATGATAATGGTATAAACCTAGATGAACTTGAAAAGAAAGTTTCTCAAAAAGAAAACTACGGTAAAGCATTAGAAGATTTAAAACCAAAAGATGAAGAGGCTTTACTTGATGAATATATAAATAATTCACCAGCAGTTGATTCAAAAGTAGCTGATGAGTTAGAAAGAATAAAAGAGCAAATGAAAAAGTAATTTTATATTAAAATAAAGGTAGATGGTTAAAAGCTATCTACCTTTAATAATATTGTGGTTTAAATTGTGAGGAGTGACTTTTTTATGGATGAAAGAATTAATCAAGAAAAAAATAAATACAATAAAATATATACAGATTTAGTATTTGCAAGTGATGATTTAAGACAGATGCTAGATGATAAAGAAATAAATAAAAGAAGCTTTATAAAAAAAGTAGATACACTAAAGGATTATATGAATTTTTTAGATAGTATTGAAAAAGAAAGTAAAGAAGATAAAAGGCTTTTTAAAAAATTATTTAAATCTCAAAAAAACTCAAATGATGAAATAAATAAATACTTAACTCAAGATAAAAAAATGGATATAGAAAAATTAGATAAATGTAGCCAATGTAAATGTAGAAACTGTGTAAGTGTATGTCCAATGGATCACTGCTTTAACTGTAGAGATAAAGAATATGTAAGTGAATGTAACAAAGAAAATAATTTACTTACAAATAGCAAAGACACAGTGACTCTTTATCAAGGAGATGAAGAGTTTACATTTAATGTGGCAGGATATTTAGTTGAAAAGGATAGTGAAGGAAATTATCATAGATATGTTTATTTGATAGATAGTAAAGATTATGATAATCAGCATATATTAAAGTACTCTAAATTCAAGGGCGAAGAATATTATGAATCAGTCATAGTAGACGATACTCAAGATGAACTTATTAGAATTAATAATAAATTCATAGAAATGGGGTTAAGAGTATAATATGAAAAATAGTAAAAGAAAAATAGCTTGTTTACTAACGACATTTATATTTTTATTTGCTTATATAGCTACTACCTTTCATAGCATAGATGCATATGATCAGAGTTATAAAGAATACATAGTAGCGTCTTCATCAAGTTCAAAGCCAAAATCAGGAGGATTTAGTTCTGGAGGAAGTAAGAGCTTTTCAACAAAACCAAAATCAACTACTATAAAACCAGATTCTGGAGGATTTTCTTCTAAACCAAGTAATAGTAGTTCAAAATCAAACTCAAGTAATAGTGTAAAGCCAGACTCTGGAAGTTTTTCAACAAAACCTAAAAATAATGATAGTAGTAATTCAAATAAAAACTATAATGACAATGGAGGAAGTAGCTCATCACGTCCAATATTTGGAGGGTCAAATTATGGAGGATATTATGGCGGATATAGTCCATTTCATAGAATGTTCTATAGATTTGGTATGAGTTCATGGATAACAAAAGTTGTAGTAATAATAACTTTAGCTGTTATAGCGTATATTATATTTGATTATATAAGAAGTAAAAGAAATTAATTATAAAACCTAGTATTTATGCTAGGTTTTTTATATACTTTGTTATTTATATAAAAAGTCTCTATAATTTATAGAGACTTTATTATTTTATAGTTTAATAAGTGTATTAGATAGATAAAATACTATATAATTTAAAATATATAAACTGTAAAGGAAGATAATTTTATGAAAAAACATTTAGAAGAATATATAGATAAAATAAAAAAATTACCAATAAAAAATAAATACACAAAAGAAGAACTTTTAACTAATGATTTTCTAATAGAAAAAGAAAATAATGTTGAAATATACTATGCACCTCATAATGAATACATAAACCCTAAGGCTAAGGTATTTATAGTTGGCATAACTCCAGGATTTGAACAAATGAGTACTGCAATTTCTACTGCAAGAAGGTGTTTGAGTGAAAATCTGGATGTAGAAAAAATTAAATATGAGTGTAAAAGAGATGGTAGATTTAGTGGAAGTTTAAGAAAAAACACAATAAGCATGTTAGATGAAGTAAAATTAAATGAAGGTTTAAATATAGTTAGTTGTAGTGAATTATTTGAAGATAAAGATTATTTACTACATACTATATCTCTTATTCCATACTCAGTATTTGTAAAAGGTAAAAATTATACAGGTCACACACCTAAGTTAATTAAAAGTGAGTTTTTAATGAAGTATGTATATGAAAACTTCATAGAAGATTTTAATAAGCTTAATGATGTGCTTATAATACCTTTAGGAAAAGCAGTAGAAGAAGTATTAAATGAGTTAGTAAGTAAAAATATAATAAAAGAAGGACAAATACTTAGAGGCTTTCCTCACCCATCAGGGGCTAATGGTCATAGATTAGTACAATTAGAGGAAAATAAAGAAATCATGATTAGTATTATAAATGATAAGTTTAAATAATATAAAAATTAAACTAAGGTAATATGATATAAATTTATTATGATAAGCTTTAACTTAAATTAAAGGAAGAAATACAAAAAGTTAGGTTGCCTACCTAGCTTTTTTATTTATTTTAGAAGTTAACTAAAAGGATAAAAATGAGAGAAATTACAAATAATATATGAGTTGTTAATTATAGATTATAAAAACTATTACTAAGTATACATTATTTAAATAATTAAATTTTTGAAATCACTGTTTTATATTATACCTATGCGGGGTATTTTTAATATAAATACATATATCCTATGCTAAAAAAGAAAGGAGATTAATATGGATTCGAATAATAAAGTTAATGAAACATATAAAATAACAGGGATGACTTGCGCAGCTTGTGCAAAAGCAGTGGAGAGAGCAGTCAAAAAAATAGATGGAGTAGAAGCACAAAATGTAAATATTGCCACAGAAAAGCTTACAATAGAATATGACAATACTAAAGTAAGTTTTGATGATATAAAGCAATCAGTAGAAAAGGCTGGTTATGGAGTAGAAAAAGGAGAAGAGAATAAACATATAGACTTAAAAATTGAGGGAATGACTTGTGCAGCTTGTTCAAAAGCAGTAGAAAGGGTAGTTAAAAAATTAGATGGGATAGAAAGTATAAATGTTAATATAGCAACAGATAAAGCTAGTATAAGTTATAATCCATCTCAAGTAAAACTATTACAAATTAAGGAATCAATAAAAAATGCTGGGTATAAACCAGTTGAAGATGAAAAAGAAAAGACAGTAGATGAGAATAAAATAAAAAAAGAAAAAGAAATGAAAACTTTATTTACAAAGTTTGTAATAGCAATAGTATTTGCAATACCTCTATTTTATATAGCAATGGGACCAATGATACCAAGTCCAATTGGACCATGGTCTCTACCAGAAATCATAAACCCTATAACGAATACTCTAAATTACGCATTAATTCAATTTGTATTAGTTCTTCCTGTAATGGGAGCTGGTAATAAGTTTTATATAAATGGTATAAAAGCTATTTTAGCTAAAAGTCCAAATATGGATTCATTGGTTGCTATAGGAACTCTTGCAGCATTTTTATATAGTTTATATACAACAGTCCAAATAGCAAACGGAACTGTATCAGCTATGCATCATCAATTATATTATGAGAGTGCAGGAATAATAATTGCATTAATATTACTTGGGAAATATTTAGAATCAAGATCTAAAGGTAAAACATCAGAAGCTATTAAAAAGCTTATGGGACTTCAACCTAAAACAGCTATAGTTATAGATAAAGGCGTAGAAGTAGAAACTCCAATAGAAGAAGTAGTGAAAGGAGATATAATATTAGTAAAACCGGGTAGTAAAATACCAGTAGATGGAATTGTTATAGAAGGAAGCACTTCAGTAGATGAGTCTATGCTTACAGGAGAAAGTATCCCAGTAGAAAAAAACGTAGGAGATAAAGTAACTGGAGCAAGCATAAATAAAAATGGAAGTATTAAATTTAAGACAGAAAAAGTAGGTAGTGAAACAGATTTATCTCAAATTATAAAATTAGTAGAAGATGCACAAGGTACAAAAGCACCAATTGCAAAACTTGCTGATACTGTGTCAGGATATTTTGTACCTATTGTAATGGTAATAGCAGTAGTAACATCTCTTTTATGGTATTTCGTAGGAAATAAAGATATAGAATTTGTTCTTAGAATATTTATATCAGTTCTTGTAATAGCGTGTCCTTGTGCACTAGGTCTTGCAACACCAACTGCAATAATGGTCGGTACAGGTAAAGGTGCTGAAAATGGTATATTAATAAAAGGTGGAGAAGCCTTAGAATCTGCACATAAAATAGATATAGTAATATTTGATAAAACAGGAACAATAACAGAAGGAAAGCCAGTTGTCACAGATGTGGTTTTAAGCGAAGGTATTGATGAAGACTATTTTGTTAAGATAGCATCTAGTGCTGAAAAAGGATCGGAACATCCTCTAGGAGAGGCAATAGTAAAGTATGGAATAGATAAAAATATTGAATTTATGAAAGTTGAATGTTTTAAAGCAATACCAGGTCATGGTATTGAAGTTAGTATAGATAATAAAGTTATTTTACTTGGAAACAAAAAACTGATGAATGATGAAAATATAAGTTTAATCAGTTTGCAAGAGAGATCTAATGATTTAGCAAGGAAAGGAAAAACACCTATGTATATTGCCATTGATAATAAATTAGCAGGAATAATAGCAGTAGCAGATGTGGTCAAAGAAAGTAGCAAAGCTGCTATTGATACTCTTCACAATATGGGGATAAAAGTAGCTATGGTAACAGGAGATAATAAAAAGACTGCAAATGCTATATCAAAACAAGTAGGAATTGATATGGTACTTTCTGAGGTTTTACCTCAAGATAAATCAAATGAGGTCGATAAACTTCAAAAACAAGGAAAATTTGTAGCTATGGTAGGAGATGGTATAAATGATGCACCAGCTTTAGCTAAAGCAGATATTGGTATAGCAATAGGAAGTGGAACTGACGTTGCCATGGAATCTGCAGATATAGTCTTAATGAAAAGTGACTTAATGGATGTTCCGACAGCTATAAAACTAAGCCATGAAACTATAAAAAATATTAAACAAAATTTATTTTGGGCATTTGGATATAATACTATTGGTATACCAATAGCAGAAGGTCTTTTATATATATTTGGAGGTCCACTTTTAAATCCAATGTTTGCAGCAGCTGCAATGAGTTTAAGTTCAGTTTCTGTAGTTAGTAATGCATTAAGACTTAAAAATTTTAAATCATTTAAATAAAACCCGTTTTAATCCACGTTTGGAGGAATTATTTTACTTATATCGCCATATGCTACTTAAAATTTATAAAAATCTCTATAATATTAT
>NZ_JAFFPK010000043.1 GCF_017590215.1 Clostridium sp. CCUG 7971 | reverse complement strand
CCACATAGTTGATATAAAACCCTATACAGTGGGAAAAAAGCAATTTTCTCTCCCAAATTCACATACCACATAGTTGATATAAAACCCTAAAATAAAATATTGAAATATCAATACTTTAAATATAATATTTATATAAATATTGCAGTGATGTATAAATAGTGTTTTTACATAAATTTAATAAACTAATTATACTTAAGTAATACCAACTATTTAACTATATTAATATGTAAATGTGCTTCACTGCAAATTTCAGTTTATATATAACTATAAGTATGTCTAGACGGTAACATAACATCTAGAATTGACCCTTACCGAGTGATTATGGATAGATTTACCTATAACTATCTATTTAAGTCCATATCCTCAGCCTTTGGTCGTTGAATCGACCATATGTATATTTATTTCAATGCTATCATTTTAATAATTATAAATCAAGTTATTATTTAAAATTAACACTACGAGAAATATTTATAGCAGCATTATGATCTGCATTCAATTCAAATTCACATTTTAGGCATTTAAATTTTTCTTGTGTTTCTCTATTATCTTTTTCTATATGGCTACACCTACTACATGTTTGAGAAGTATAAGCTGGATCTATGTATCTTACTTTTATATTCTCTCTTTCAGCCTTATACTCAATCATCTGCTGAAGTTCATAATAAGACCATTTAGATAGTATCATATTTGGAAAACCATCTTTAGTTAGTTTCTCTAAGTTTATGTATTGGCATTTATGTTTTTTAGCAAAATTAACGATATTTTTACTTATCATATGATTATAAGTCTTTACGAAGTTACGTTCTTTATCAGATATTCGGTCTAGTGCCTTAAGTTTTTTCTCTCTACCTTTTCCACCTTGTACCATCTTTAATTGTTGTTGAAGTCTTTTTCGTCTATTTCTTATTTGCTCTCTGACTCTTATAAAATCTTCTGCACATCCTATAGATTCTCTTTTAAATGTATCATCAGATAAACAGATATATGCAGGATATTTTATCCCTAAATCTACCCCCAAAGTTCTATTCTCTATAAATTCAGACTTAGAATTATTAGGAATATCTAGAGTTAAATTTAATATAAGATTGTTATTTCTATCAAATTGTATAGAGCTATCACAAATTTTATACTCTTTATTAATTACCTTATGCAATGTATGTCTTAATTCTATTGAATTTTCATTTTTTCTATATCCTAATATTACTTTAAATTTAATTCCTGATATCCAATCTATTAATATATCATCTGAATTTTCATCATACTTAAATTTTAACCAACGTTCACCTCTGGTCATTAAAGGAAAATCTCTTTTATAATTAGTAAGACTTCTTTCACCTCTGGCCATACCGTTTTTTAGAGCAATAGAGTAATCTTTTTTAGCCCTCTGGGTTACTAAACTCATCAAATCTTTATTTTTAAAAGTAACTTGATTTTGAACGATAGTGTATAGATCATCTATATACATTTCTTTAAATTTTAAATCTATGTCACTCCTATACTTTGAAGATTGTGTAAATTGTTCTTTTAATTTATTTAATTCATTCTGATATAGTTCAATATCTGAATTTAACTTATCTAGTTTAGATTGCTTAATATCATTTTTTTTTATCTCAAACTGAGCCTTTTCTAATTTTTTATTTAATTTATCTATTTGACTATTAAGTTTATTTTCTGCACCTGTATTATATCCAGACAAAATATTATGAGTATTTAATAAAGACATACATAAATTTAGAGCTTTATATTGCTCATATTGTTCATCTCTAATTAGTTTATATTGTAGTTTTCTAGTTTCTTCATCTCCCAGAATAGTTAATTTAAGCTTTCTAGTAGTTATCATTAGTTTCCCCACCCCCATGTTAGTACAATATATTTTATAATAAAAGTATATATTTAAAAAAAAATAATCACAACTATAAAGTTATGACACCGATTTTATTATGTAGTAATAATTTTATAAAAATTTTTGACTTACTAGCTACTAAGTAGAATATGCTAAAAATTATATTTATATAGGAGGTATATTATGAATGAACTAGTAATACATCACTTGAAGAATTATTTAAAATAGTAGAAGATGCGTTAAATGAATTAAATCCAGGAGAAGAGTTTATAGTAAAGGATCTCTTCAGAGGTTTTGAATGGAATCGTATAGCAAAAGGTTATCGTACTAAACTTGGTTCTATGGTATTTAACTTCACTAATCATAAAGGTTCTACTAGCATTGAGCCACTAGGTAAAACTCCTAAAAATCAGCAAAGATACAAAAAGATATAAAATTAAGCACATAAAATTAGGTGCTTAATTTTATATAGATAGTCAAACTTGTAAGTTTTGACACCCTTTTATTAAACAAAAATATAGTGTCTTAGTACTAACTTATAACTTCAAACACAAAAAATTATTCATCATAATCTTTTTCATCTTCAAACACATCATCAAAATCGTATTCGTAATCTTCTTGTGTATATTCTTCACCTAAAACCTCGCAGATATATTCTTTAATGAATGTTCTTTTATTCTCCTGATTTCTCAGAATTGAATTATTGCTATCTTCAAATTTATTTAGTACATAGTCTAAAGCATCTTCAACATAAAAGGCTATATCTGATTTAAGGTAAATATCATCTTCATGATAATCTAGACTATCATCTAAAAACTCTTCTACTTGTTTATTCCTATGCTCTCTAATTGCTTCTGATTCTTCAGCTAGCTTTTCTAAAATTTTTATATAATTAAAATCTTTAATTTCATCTTTATTATCTAGTATAACTTGTACAAATGCTTCGTGTTGTAGTAAGTAATTCTTTTTATCTAAAATTTCATTTTTAAGTCTTTGTATCCTATCACCTTCTAGTGATAATAATTTAGCTCTTGAAAATGCAATATAATCTTCTATGGTTATTCCTACTGTGTTTAGGAATATGTCCAAACCAAATTTATTAGCTCCATAAAAAACTTGTTTAAAACACTCTTTTTCATTCAGCTCTGTTAAGTTATTTTCTACAAAATATCTAGCCCACTGACGTTTTGTAAATAAAGAACTAGGTAAATCGGTTATATTGAGTTTATCTAATTTTGCTTTTACTAGATGGTATTTTTCTAATAGCGTATTTTTTTCCTCTATTAATTCCATATTATGATTTTTACATTTCTGATCATAGTAATAATTGTAAAGCATATCTTCTAAATGGTGAATATCTCTTATAGTTGACTTAATTGTTTCTAATTCATAATAATTATTTCTGCAAAAGTCACACGTTATTTCCTTGATTTCTTCAAATTCATCTACCCCATATCTGTTGCCCTTTTTAGTAAATCCACACCTTTCAACTTTATAGATATATCCCTCTCCACAAAAGCATTGTTCTTTTTTTAGTTCAAAATCATATTTTAGTTTTTCAATATCTGACTCTAATAAGTATTCTTTCATTAATAAACTCCTTCTATTTTTATCATTGAATTAAGTATCTCTAAACTATATTTTTATATCAAAATAATATTTTAAAATTATTATACAATATAAGTAGAAAAATAATATAGAAGTTTTTAAAGAAATGCTATTTATTGTTTAATTATAGAATCAGCTAAAGTTAGGCTATATATTGCCTCTATTAATTTTTTATTGGGTAAAATTGTACCATTTTCTAAATTACATAAATAAGATACACTATAATTAAGTTTAAAGGATAAATCTTTTAAACTTAGATTGTTATTTATACGGTATTTAAATATTAGGTCTTGTATAGAATCATTTATATTATAGGGCTTAAGATTATAATACCCTCCGTAGAGTTTAAATAACTTAGTACTTATCGCAATATTATATATACAGGTCATGC
>NZ_JAFFPK010000042.1 GCF_017590215.1 Clostridium sp. CCUG 7971 | reverse complement strand
TTCAGAGTATTTTTATGTTAAAGAATTATAAATTATATAGTTTATAGATGATTTATAATTCTAGCTATCCTAAGCTTAAAATATTTAGCCAACACGTTTCTAGAGTAAACAGCCTAGGTTTAGGTCGTTTGAGCAAAGTAAATTTTTACTATAAAATTGATTTTGCTTGAATTGGTGTTGATAATATAACAGATGTTTTAGTTGAACCTATTTTCTTTATAGAATCTATAACAGCTTCAAGCTCGTACATATCTTTAACAATAACTTTTAAAACTGAACAGTCATCACCTGTTATATGGTGACATTCTACTATTCTAGGATCTTGACGAGCATCTTCAATAAATGCTTCGTACTTATTGCTAGGTAAAGAGATATGAATAAAAGCTTTTATAACTCTTCCTAAAGCATCAGGATTTACTATAGCTTTATATCCTTCTATAATACCAGCTTCTTCTAATCTCTTAACTCTTTCTGAAACAGCCGGAGAAGTTAGTCCAACTATTTTACCTAAATCTTTCATAGAAACTCTACCATCTTTTGCAAGATGTCTATAATTCTGTGATCTGTAATATCCATGTTTTAATCCCCCTTGAGTAAGATTATGTAAATATAATTTTACATTTCAATATTTTAAAGAGTGTATATTATTGTCCTAAAATAAATGTTAATTTAAGCTATTTTACACAGATTTTTTAGAATCAATCATTTGAGCTTTTAAGTTCCAAAGGTTTTCAGATAAATCAACTTTATAAGTTTGTGGATTTGATATTCTTCTATATTCTTCCCATAAAGTATTAAGCTCATTTTTTGTATAATCTCTTATTTCCATAACGCTTTTTCTTTCATGTTTACATTTACCATTTATAAATAAAGGCTTATGAAGCTCTTTAATCCTATAATTTTCAAATGTTTTAGTTTTCCAAGTATAAATTGGATGGAATATAGTCAAAGGTTTAGATTCATCAATAACTTCATCATAAGCATAATTAAATCTGCTTCTGCCTTATTATTTTTATTGTATATTCTAACTACTTTTTTATATCCTGGATTATTTATTTTTTCTGGATCTTCAGATATTTTAATTTTTGGCTGGATGATATCACCTTTATAAGATGCAGCTAATTTATAAACACCACCAAGAGACGGTGAATCAGCTGATGTTATTAATTTTGTACCAACTCCCCAAGAATTAATAGCAGCACCTTCAGATTTTAATGAAGTTATAGTATATTCATCTAAATCATTAGAAGCTGTAATACGAACATCTGAAAAACCTTCTTTATCTAAAACCTTTTTACATTCTTTAGATAAATATTGAAGATCACCAGAATCTAACCTAATACCTGATGGTTTGTAACCGTTTTTTTCTAAATCTTTAAAGATTTTTATAGCATTAGGAAGCCCACTGTTTAATACATTATA
Organism: Clostridium sp. CCUG 7971; assembly: GCF_017590215.1. Lineage (GTDB taxonomy): Bacteria > Bacillota > Clostridia > Peptostreptococcales > Peptostreptococcaceae > Faecalimicrobium. The sequence continues at coordinate 94,693 of NZ_JAFFPK010000042.1, read as the reverse complement.
TGTATCTACAAGTAATAGACATTTATCAGGATAAATATCAGCATACGCTTCAAAAGCCTCTAATTCAGTATCAAACTTTTGAACCCAACTGTGAGCATGAGTACCTATTAAAGGTATATCAAATAATTTACCTGCTAATACGTTAGCAGTTGCTGAGCATCCCCCTATCATAGCAGCTCTTGCACCATAGGTACCAGCATCAGGACCTTGAGCACGACGTAGACCAAACTCAAAAACAGGGTCTCCTTGTGCAGCAAAGCAAACTCTAGACGCTTTAGTTGCTATAAGTGATTGGAAATTAACAATTGTAAGCAAAGCAGTCTCTATAAGTTGAGCTTGGTATAGAGGTGCTTTTACAGTAAGAATAGGTTCATTAGGGAACATAATAGTTCCTTCTTCAACAGAATATATATCACCTGTAAATTTAAAATCTTTTAAAAAAGTTAAAAATTTATCAGAAAAAAGTTTTAAACTTTTTAAATATTCTAAATCTTCATCTGAAAAGTGAATGTTATTTATATATTCAACAAACTGTTCTATACCACAAACTATAGTATATCCACTGTTGCAGGCATTTTTCCTAAAAAACATATCAAACACAACAATATCTTCATGAACATTTTTTTCAAAATATCCATTTAACATCGTAAGTTGATATAAATCAGTAAGAAGTGTTAAATTTCTCATTATATTTCTCCTTAATAATAAAATTTATAAAAGACCCCACATATATACTAAAACACAATATAGTACAACTTTCAAGTATAAAGTATAACCCACCTATCATAAAATTACTTAGAAGGGAGGAGATTAAAATAGGAAGAATATGGTTTTATATGCTTGCTATCGGAATAATAGGAAGTATATTTTCAAATAATTTAGGAGAATTAAATAAAGTTATTTTAAATGAAGCATCTCATGGAGTTGAATTTGCTATAAGTTTAGCAGGAGTAATGGCTCTTTGGATGGGAATAATGGGTATTGCTAAAGACTCAGGACTTATAGAAAAAATAGGGCAAAAACTAAACCCACTTATGAGAAAGTTATTTCCATCAGTTCCTAAAGGACATAAGGCAATGTCTTATATGGTAATGAATATAGCTTTAAATATGGTAGGAGCAGGTAACGGAGCAACTGCATTTGGATTAAAGGCAATGAGTGAACTACAAACTCTAAATCCTAAAAAAGATACAGCAAGTAACGATATGGTAATGTTTATGGTTATAAATATATCTTCAATCCAACTAGTTCCATTTACAATGCTTAAAATAAGGATGGATTTAGGCTCACAAAATCCATCAGAAATTATAGTTACAACATTATTTGCAACAGCAATTTCAACAATAATTGCTATAGTAACTTGTAAGTTATTTGAATCTAGAAAAAGGAGGTATAGATAATGGAGTTATTCTCAAATATACTAGTACCCCTTATAATGTTGTACATAATAGCATATGGTAAGTATAAAAAAATAGACATATATGATAGTTTTGTAAAAGGCGCAATAGAAGGTCTTAAAGCTGCATGGGATATAGTACCGTACATAATTGGGATATTTTTAGCAATAGGTATATTTAAATCTGGAAAAGGTATTGAAATGTTAGAATTTATATTTTCTCCAATAGCGCAATTATTTAGTATACCAAAGGAATTAATAGGGTTAATAATAGTTAAGCCATTATCAGGAAGTGGCGCTTTAGGAATGTATACTGAACTTGCATCAAGGGTGGGGATAGATACAACAATAGAACAAATGGGAGCTACAATAGTAGGAGCATCAGAGACAATATTTTATACAATGGCAATATATTATGGTAGTTTAAAAATAAAAAATACAAGGCATACACTAAGTTGCGCTATGATTTGTCATATAGCAGGAGTTATAGCATCTGTATTTATCTGCTACGTTTTGCTTACATAAAATTAAAAAATAAATTTTAAAAAAGATATTGACAATTTTAAATAATAGTCTATAATTATACTAAATTAATAAAAAAATTCGATGAAAAAGAGAGTAACTTTAGTCAGATTTTCAGCGAGCTGGGGTTGGTGTGAGCCTAGCAAAGATGATTATAGTGAAGAGAGCTTTGGAGAAGATTACTTGAAGTAATAGTATGGTAATCGGTTTGCCCGCCTTAAGGGATAGAGTGGATAAGATTACTTATCAATAAGAGTGGTAACGCGGAATACTTCGTCTCTTGGTTTTTATAACCAAGGGACTTTTTTAGTTTCTAACTATTAAGTTTAAGCAACGAACCTGGCTTTAAAGGTCGTTGGCGGTATGAGCGAAGCTAATTTTATATTTAGTATCTTATCAATAAGAGTGGTACCACGAGTTAATTCGTCTCTTAGCATTTATGCTAAGAGGCTTTTTTATTTTAAAAACTTAAGAGAAGTGAGGGAAACCTAGTATATTTAGATAGTTTTATTATCAATTAATAATCAATTACAAATGGGAGGTAATATTATGAAAAATTTAAAGAAATCAATTATAGTAGCTTTATCAGGAGTATTAGCTTTAGGAGTGATAGGATGTAGCTCATCAAAAAAAGTGTCAAATGAAAATAAATCATCTACACAATTAGAACAAATAAAAGAAAAAGGAAATTTAGTAATAGGAACAAGTGCTGATTATCCACCATATGAGTTCCATAAAGTAATAGATGGAAAAGATGAAATAGTTGGATTTGAAATGGAAATGGCAAAAGAAATAGCAAAAGAACTAGGAGTAACATTAGAAATAAAGGATATGAAATTTGACGGATTACTGCCAGCTTTAAAATCAGGAGTTGTAGATATGGTAGTTGCAGGTATGAGTCCAACAGAAGAAAGAAAAAAAGCAGTTAACTTTACAGATATTTATTACAATGGGGAACACACAGTTTTAGTTAATAAAGAAAATTTAAATAAATTTAATTCAATAGAAAGTCTAAAAGATATGAAAATAGGGGTTCAAAAATCTAGCTTACAAGAACAAATAGCAACAGACATATTAAAAGCAACTAATATAAAGGGATTAAGTAAAATATCAGATGTAGTTTTAGAATTAAACAATGGAAATGTTGATGCGATAGTTTTAAGTAAAGAAACAACTAAAGGTTATTTAAAACAATATCTAAATATAGTAGATGCCAATATTGATTTAGGTAAAGGGAATACAGAAGGTTCTGCAATTGCTATTAATAAAACTGAGGATATGTCTTTAGTAGGAGAAGTGAATAAGGCAATAAATAAATTAGTTAAAGAAAATAAAATAAATGAGTTTGTTGAAAAAGCTACTAAGTTAGCTCAATAAAAGGCATTATGGAGGTACAAATAAATGGATTTTGGATTTTTAAGTGAATACTCTAAGTATTTTATAGATGGAACAAAAGCAACAATTGGATTATCAGCAATTACTTTGATTTTAGGCTTTATGTTAGGAATAGTAGTTTGTTTGTTAAAAATATCGAAAAGTAAAATATTAAAATTTATAGCAAGTTCGTATATTGAATTTTTAAGATGTACACCTTTACTAATACAAATATCAATAGTTTATTTTGGATTTCCTGGGCTAGGTATAGAGTTTCCTAGTATAGGACCTTTATCATCTGAATTTGTAGCTGCAATATTTACTTTATCTATAAATTCAAGTGCTTATATAGCTGAAATATTAAGATCAGGAATACAGTCAGTAGATAAGGGACAGATGGAAGCAAGTAGATCGTTAGGATTCAATTATTTTATGAGTATGAGATATATAATAATACCTCAAGGTTTGAAAAACTCTCTACCATCATTAGTTAATGAATTTATATCTTTAATAAAAGAATCTTCAATAGTTTCAGTAATTGGGATACCAGATTTAATGTATAAGGCAGATGTGGTAAGGGGAACAACTTACCTAGCATTTGAGCCTTTAATAGTAGCAGCTTTAATATATTTTGTACTTACATTTAGTCTATCGAAGCTAGTTGGACTACTTGAATATAGACTACACAACAAGACATTAAAGAGCGTAGAAGTATTTAATAAAAAGAATGAAGTAGTAGACGTAGCTTAAAAGGAGGTTATATATATGATAAAAATACAAAATATCAAAAAAAATTTGGTAAATTAGAAGTATTAAAAGATATAAATTTAGAAATAAAAAAAGGTGAAATAGTAGCAATACTTGGACCAAGTGGGTCAGGAAAAAGTACATTGTTAAGATGTATAAATTTATTAGAAAAACCGAATGATGGAAATATATTATTTATGGGTAATAATATATTAGATAAGAAATGTGATATAAACAAAACTAGAGAACATATAGGTATGGTTTTTCAAAACTTTAACTTATTTCCAAATATATCAGTATTAGATAATATAGCATTAGCACCAATGAAATTAAAAAATATTTCTAAAGAAGAAGCTAAAAGAGAAGCACTAGTTTTATTAGATAGAGTGGGTCTTAAAGATAAAAAAGATTCATATCCAGACCAATTGTCAGGAGGACAAAAGCAAAGAATAGCTATAGCAAGAGCTTTAGCTATGAAGCCAGACGTAATGTTATTTGATGAACCAACATCAGCACTTGACCCAGAAATGGTAAAAGAAGTATTAGATGTTATGAAAGAATTAGCAAATGAAGGAATGACAATGGCAGTAGTGACACATGAAATGGGATTTGCAAAAGAAGTAGCTAATAAGGTTGTATTCATGGATGAGGGGTATGTATTAGAGGAAGGCAATCCTAATCAGGTATTTAATAATCCAAGTCATATAAGAACTAAACAATTTTTGGATAAAGTTATATAGTTTTGATTACAAAACCATAGACATTAAAAAGAATATATATTATGATATAAGTACTATTTCATACAGTAATGCATATAGTACTTATAAATAAAATGCTACTGTATAAGATATTAAAAATAAGTAAAAACTAATATTAGAGTTTAATATTAATAAGCTATGAAAAGAAGAGTAAATAAGGACTTTCTCTACAGAGAGCTAGATTAGGTGAAAGCTAGCGTTAAAGAAATTATTGAACATGGCCTTGGAGCTTTCTTATCCAAACGACTTAGTCTTTAAGATAAGACGATTAGACCCGTTAAAAGTCTACTAAGATATCTATATAAATATAGATAAATTAGGGTGGTACCGTGATTAATCTCGCCCCTATGTATTATAGGAGGCGAGTTTTTTTATACAATAAATAGGAGGTAATAACATGACTAAACCAAGTTTTTATGTAACAACGCCTATATATTACCCAAGTGGTAACTTACATATAGGACATACTTATACAACTGTTGCAGCAGATGCAATAGCTAGATTTAAGCGTTTCTGTGGATATGATGTAAAATTCTTAACAGGAACTGATGAACACGGAGAAAAAATACAAAAAACTGCTAGAGAAAAAGGTATGACAGAGATAGAATACCTAGATGGAATGATAGCAGATATAAAGAACTTATGGAACACGATGGACATATCATATGATGATTTCATAAGAACAACACAAGATAGACATAAGGTAATAATCCAAAAGATATTTACTAAGTTATATGAACAAGGTGATATATACAAAGGTGCTTATGAAGGAAGATACTGTACTCCATGTGAAAGTTTCTGGACAGAATCTCAATTATTAGAAGGAAATAAGTGCCCTGATTGTGGAAGAGATACTTATTTAGCTAAAGAAGAAGCTTATTTCTTTAAATTATCTAAATATGAAGATAGATTAAGAGAATTATTTGCTGACCCTAACTTTTGCTTCCCAGTATCAAGAAAAAATGAAATGGTTGCTAACTTCTTAGATAAAGGATTAGAAGATTTATGCGTAACTAGAACTACATTTGACTGGGGTATAAAAGTACCATTTGATGAAAAGCATGTTATATACGTTTGGGTAGATGCTTTATGTAACTACATAACAGCTCTAGGATATATGAGTGAAAATGATTCAGAATACAAGAAATTCTGGCCAGCGAACGTTCATATAGTAGGTAAAGAAATAATGAGATTCCATACTATAATATGGCCAGCAATACTTATGGCTTTAGGTGAAGAAGTACCTACACAAGTATATGGACATGGATGGATATTATTTGATAATGATAAAATGAGTAAATCAAAAGGAAACATAGTTTATCCAGAACAAATGATAGAAAGATACGGAGTAGATTCATTAAAATACTTCTTATTAAGAGAATTTGCATTTGGTCAAGATGGAAACTATACTCATAGAAACTTTGTAACAAGATTAAATTCAGATTTAGCAAATGACTTAGGAAACTTAGTAAGTAGAACAGTTGCAATGGTTGAAAAGTACAATGATGGTATAATACCAATGGCAAAAGTAAATACTGAATTTGATGCAGACTTAAAAGAAGTAGCTAAATTATCAGTAGAAAACTTTGAAAAAGAAATGGATAAACTTCAGTTTAATGAAGCATTAGAAAGTGCTTGGAAACTAATAAGAAGAACTAACAAGTATATAGATGAAACTATGCCTTGGGCTTTAGCTAAAGATGAAGCTAATAAAGATACTCTAGATACTGTGCTATATAACTTATGTGAATCTATAAGAATAATAGCTACACTTATAAACCCAATAATGAATGAAACAGCTAAAAAGATATACTGTCAATTAGGTATAGTAAATGAAGAATTAACAACTTGGGAAAGTACTAAGACATTTGGTCTTATAGGAGAAAATACTAAAGTTCACAAAGGTGAATCTTTATTCCCAAGATTAGATATAGAAAAAGAAGTAGAAGAATTAAATGAACTATTCTCAGAGAAAAAAGATGAAGTAGTTGAAGAACCAATAGAGCACAAAGAAAATATAACAATAGACGAGCTAGATAAAGTAGAACTAAGAGTAGGTAAAGTAATTAGCTGTGAAAAACATCCAAAAGCAGATAGATTATTAGTATCTCAAATAAAAATAGGGCCAGAAACAAGACAAATAGTATCTGGAATAGCATCTTGGTATAAGCCAGAAGATATGGTAGGTAAAGAAGTTATAGTAGTATGTAACTTAAAACCAGTTAAATTAAGAGGTGTAGAATCTCAAGGTATGATATTAGCAGCTGGAAATGACGGAGACGATTTAGTAGTTCCGACAGCAACAGGTGCTAAGGATGGATGCGAAGTTCGCTAATTAGTTAGGAGAATAAAATATGTTATTTGACTCACATGCACATTTAAACGATGAAAGATTTGATGAAGATAGAGAAGAGCTAATAAAGTCTTTAAAGGAAAAGAATGTTGATTTAGTAGTAAATCCAGGTGCAGATATAGAAACATCAATAAGCGCTATTGAACTTTCAAAAGAGTACAATTTTATATATGCAGCTGTTGGAGTTCACCCGCATGATGTAGGTGAACTTGATGATACAGCAATAGATACTTTAAGAAAATTAGCCACTGAAAATGATAAAGTAGTTGCAATAGGAGAAATAGGTCTTGATTATTACTATGATAACTCTCCTAGAGAAGTACAAAAAGAATGGTTTAAAAAGCAAATAGAATTAGCTAATGAATTAAAACTACCTATAATAATACATGATAGAGATGCACATGGAGATACTTTTGAAATAATCAAAAATACTAAAAGTTCTGAAATAGGATGTGTACTACATTGTTATAGTGGAAATGTAGAATTAGCGAAGGAATATATAAAAATGGGTTGTTATATTTCTATACCAGGAACTGTAACTTTCAAAAATAATAAAAAAACTAGAGAGGTAGTAAGAGAAATACCTCTAGAGTATTTATTAATAGAAACAGACTCTCCATATATGGCACCAGAGCCGCATAGGGGGAAAAGAAATGATCCATCATTAGTTCAATTTGTTGCAGATAAGATAGCACAAGAAAAAGGCATATCTTATGAAGTAGTATGTGAAGCTACAAAAGAAAATGCTAAGAAATTCTTTGGTATAAATAAATAAATTAGAAAAAGCATATAAAATCTAACTAGATTTTATGTGCTTTTTCTTATATATGAAGCATATTTTTATAAAAAAACAGAAATACATATAAATAAATAGACATATATACCATAGAGGGTTTAATATATAGTTAGATACTTTGAAGCATATTCTGTATATGGGTACCTAGAATATGTGGAGTTATTGGTACAACCGGCTAAAAATATCTACTGATGTTTTTAGTCTTTTTTTATATAAAATAATGGGAGGGAATATGGGGCCTTTGAATATAAATAAATTTGAAGAAAAATATTGGGCAATAAGAGAAGATATTTTATCTTATGATAAGCCTGGATTTAGCATAGTATATCAGCCTAAAGTCGATATAATAAATAGAAATATAATATCATGGGAGATTTTAAGTAGATGGTATAATCCCGAGTTTGGATTAGTACCTCCACTAGAATTTATAGAAATAATAAGAGATTTAGATAAAGAATATGAGTTTGATATACATGTATTTGAAAAAATGTGTAAGGATATAATAAAAAGTAACTTTATTTATAACACATATTCTATAAATATATCTATAAATACATTAAAGAGTCCTTCTATATATGAGGACATATTAAGAATAACAAAGAAATATTCAATTAACCCAGAACAAATAATACTTGAAATACTAGAAACAGACCCTATAAATGAATATGAAGGAATTATAGAAACAATAAATAAATTAGATGAAAAAGGTTATAAGATATCAATAGATGATTTTGGAACAGGATATTCTTCTTATTATAGATTATGTAATATTAATTTTGTTGAAATAAAAATACCTAGAGAGTTTTTACCAAAGCCTAGTGATAATAAAGAAAAAAAGCTTAAAGTCTTAAGGGGAATTGTTGATATGGGAAAAAGCTTAGGATGTAAAGTAGTTATAGAAGGAATAGAAACACAAGATGATCATAATATAGCTATGAATCTTGGAATAGATTATGGTCAGGGATATCTTTACTCACGTCCAGTACCATTTAAAAAATATACAGAAATGATAATGATGTAATACATAAAAAATTTAGATAATCATTCTAATAAGAAATAGCGCTTATTTACTAAATAAGTGCTATTTCTTTGGAATATAAAAGAGTAAGTATTTTTAAAGATTTCAAACAAATAGAAGTATTAATTATTAATACTTCTTTACTATTTTTTTAATTAAAATTTTAGAACTTGTTATATACATAAAAGTAATATTTCTGATAAAATAACCATTTAGGTCTAAGAAATGACCATTTACACATTATATATTGTAAAAATATATATAAATATTATTCACTATATAATGATGAGGTATTTTTAATTAGAAAAGGAGGAACTATATTATATGGGTAAAATATGCATTATTTCTGATATTCATTCTAATATTCATTCACTAAGAAAATTCTTAAAATATATAGAAGAAAAATATGATATAGATTATATTTTAAACCTTGGTGATTTTATTCAAGATGGTCCTAATCCATGCGAAGTATTTGATATAGTTATGAATGATAAAAGATTTATAAATATTATGGGTAATAAAGAATATGAATTAATCAATTATAATCATGATGATTGTTTGTTCTTTGATGAAGAAGAGTCACATGAGTTATGGACAATAGAAAAATTAGGAAAGAGTCGGATAAATAGAATTAAAAAATTACCATTATCTAAGTCTATTGAATTATTTGGGAGAAAATTTTTTATGATTCATTCAAACTGTGAACACTTAGACTCCTTTGGAGGTAATAGTTTAACAACTATAATAACAGAAAATTCTATTGAGAAGTTTTCAAAAAAAGAACAAACATTAAATATAAATAGTCATGATTATCTATTAATTGCAGATAATCATCTTGAATGTTTAGAAACTCACGAAAATTATAAAATAATAAAACCTGGAGCTATAAGTTCTTTAAATAATAATACTATTAAATTTGTTGTAATAGACATTAATAAGGGTGAAGAAAGTATTTATTTTAAAAATTTAAAACATGATGCATATGAAGTAGTTGAACAATGTATAAATGACAATGTTCCAGATCCTTATTCTAATATATATACTAATAAAATAAAAAAAGAGATTTGTGACGTTTCTATAAGTTCTAAATATGATGCAGATATAATTCCTATAGACTGGTCATTTTTCCCTTTAATAGTTGAAAAATTGATTAAAGAAAGTGACGTTATTCAATTGTCTTGTTTGAATAATGAATTAGAAGTAATTAGTGAGATAAGGTCAAAGTTGAATGTATTAGAAGAAGAGGAAACTGAAACTAACTCAAATCATAACCAAATATTTTTTAAAGTAAAAAAAGATAAAAATATAGTAAATCTTTTAACAAGTGATTTTTCAGATAAAAATAAATTAAAATGGTTTAGCATTTATTTTTATAAAGAAAATGATGTAGATCCTTATTTCATATGTGAACATAATGGATATGAAATAAGAATAAATAATTTAAATAAAATCGACATAGATTTTATAAAAAATATGTGTAATAATGAAACAATAACAATAGATTTTTATTAGAATAATCCTTCTATTATATTTTTAAGGAAAATAAAAAGATTTTTTTAATTTTTTAAGTTAATCTTTTGTAATAAACATAAAAAAGTGTAATTAAACATAAAAAGCTTGATTTTATATGTTTAATTACACTTTTTTATATTTAACTAAATACTAGATAGAATTATCTTACTTTAATAATATATATACTAAAGTGGTTATTAAGTAACCTAAAAACCAACCATATAAAATAACCAATTTCCATAAAATGATTGAATAATCATAGCTATAATAATATCCAATTATTATAAAAAAATAAATTTAATATACTAAGTTATAGAAAAATGTCGCATAATGTTTAAATATTAACATTGTTGTATTGTTTAAGAGTGTAATTTATTATACAATAAAATGAAAATGTTTTCATTGATGTGAATTTGGCATACATATTGCTTAAAACAATAGTATAAAAAATTTTAAGGAGGTATAGTTATGATTTACGATTTTAATCCAATAATGGATCGTAGCAAAAACTATTCGGCAAAACATGATGAAGCAGCAAATAAATTTGGAAGGAAAGATATAATACCGCTTTGGATAGCAGATATGGATTTAAAAACAGCTCAACCAATAATAGATGCTATGATAGATAGAGCTAATCAAGGTATGTTTGGATATACATCAAGACCAGAAAGATATTTCGAATTAGTAAAAGAGTGGCAAAAGAAAAAGAATAACTGGGATATAGATACAAAATATATGTCTCATTCAACAGGTGTAATGCCTATGATGTGTCACTTTATGAGAGAATTTTTAGGAAGAGGGAAAAAGGTTATTGTACAGCCACCTGTTTATTCAGAATTTTTCACAGCAGTTGAAGATTGGGGAGGAGAGTTATTATATAATCCTCTTCATTTAATAGATGGAGACTATTACATAGATTTTGATGATTTAGAAGAAAAAGCTAAACAGGGTGCTAAGTATTTAATAATTTGTAATCCACACAATCCAGTAGGTAGGGTTTGGACAAAAGAGGAGTTAACTAAAGTGGGGAAAATTTGCCTAGATAATGGAGTTATGGTTATATCTGATGAAATACATTCAGACTTAATGCTTTGGGAAAATAAGCATATACCAATGGCTTCTATATCAGAAGAGTTTGCAAGAAATACTGTAACTTGTATATCAGCAACGAAAACGTTTAACTTAGCTGGATTACAAGTATCAACAACAGTATTCCCAAATATTGAGTTAAAAGAGAAGTATGAAGATGTTCAAGGAAGATTAGATTCTAAGAGAAATAATTGTTTTAGCTTGGTATCTAACATGGCTGCATATGAACATGGAGAAGAGTGGTTAGATCAATTACTGGTATATTTAGAAGGAAATATAGATTACATTATTAATTTCTGCAAAGAAAATATACCTCAAATAAAGCCAAATAGACCAAATTGTACATACTTAATGTGGCTTGATTGTAAGGATTTAGGGTTAGATGGAGATGATTTAGTTGATTTCTTTATAAATAAAGCTAAATTAGGATTAAATGACGGAAGAAGCTTCGGAGAAGGTGGAGAAGGATATATGAGGCTTAACGTTGCTTGTTCAAGATTATTATTAGAAAAAGCAATGAATCAGCTAAAAGAAGCAGTTCTTGGTCTTTAAATAAAATAAAAAATTAACTAGGGGGATTAAAATGCAAGCTGGAATGAAAAAACAAAAGAAAAGTTTTGTACTACGATCATTAGATACAGTGGAGAGAGTGGGTAACTCTCTTCCTCATCCTGCTACAATATTTATAATATTAAGTGCTTTGGTAATAGCAGTATCAGCAATTATGGGTAATATGGGTGTAAGTGTTTCTTATGATATGGTAGATACTGCAACAGGAGAAATTGTTAAAAATACTGTAACAGCTCAAAGTTTATTATCACCAGATGGTATAAGATTTATGTTTACTAATGTAATTAGTAATTTTACAGGATTCTTCCCATTAGGTCCAGTGTTTGTGGTAATTTTATGCGTTGGTGTTGCAGAAGGAACGGGATTCTTATCAGCCGGATTAAGAAAAATAGCGAAAGTAACTCCAAGAAAATATGTAACGGCAATGGTTGTATTATTAGGTATTGTATCAAATATAGCATCATCTACAGGTTACGTTGTGTTAGTTCCATTAGGAGCAATAATATTTATGAGTTTTGGAAGACATCCAATCGCGGGTCTAGCAGCGGCATTTGCCGGAGTTTCTGGAGGATGGAGTGCAAATCTATTAATAGGTAGTAACGATCCAATGTTTGCTGGTATATCCACTGAGGCAGCTCATATGCTAGATCCAAATTATTTAGTTCAGCCAACTTCAAATTGGTTCTTTATGGTAGTGTCAACATTTTTAATAACAGCGGTTGCTACTTATGTAACAGAAAAAATAGTTGAACCAAGATTAGGTGAGTATAAAGCTAAAGAAGAAGAAAAAGTAGTTAATGATATAACTGATTTAGAAAAAAGAGGAATGAAATTTGCGTTAATATCACTGTTATTATATGTTGTACTTATATTAGTTTTAGTAATTCCTGAAAATGGGGTGTTAAGAGATCCAGAAACAGGGGGGATTTTAAGCTCTCCATTTATGAGTAGTATAATTCCTATAATGGGTGGAGTATTCTTAGTACCAGGAATGTTCTACGGAATAGGAGCAAAGGTAGTTAAAAATGATAAAGATATAATAGAATTAATGGTTAAAGGTATAGGAGGAATAACGGGATTCCTAGTTCTTATATTCTTTGCAGGTCAATTTATAAAGTACTTTGACTATTCAAATCTTGGAACAATAATATCTGTAAATGGAGCTCAAGTTTTAGAAAAGACAGGATTTGTAGGTTTACCATTAATATTATGTTTCATAGTGTTAACTGCGATAATAAATATATTTATAGCAGTTGATTCGGCTAAATGGGTTTTAATGGCTCCTATATTTGTACCAATGTTTATGAGAATAGGATTATCTCCAGAATTAACACAAGTTGTTTATAGAATAGGAGATTCTTGTACAAATGTTATAGCACCACTAATGCCATTTTTCGCATTAATAGTTGCATTCTGTCAAAAGTACGATAAAAAAGCCGGAGTAGGTACGTTAATAACTACTATGGTACCTTACTCAATAGCATTTTTATTAGGATGGATAGTATTATTTATAGTATGGTACTTCTTAAACTTACCATTAGGTCCAGGAGCACCATTATTCTATCCTATGTAGTATTTAATTTTAAAATAAATTAAACCATATAAAAAAGGAAGAGATTATCATGAAACCAAAGACTAGAAAAATAAAAAAATTACTTAAAAAGTATAATATAGATGGTGCTATAGTAAATTCTCCAGAGAATTTTACTTATATAACAGCATATTCTTCACATCAACACACAGTATCTAGACAACCGCACTTTGCAGTAGCAGTTTTAGATAATAGCGAAGAGACTAAGCCTGTAGCAATAGGAATGGATTTTGAATCAGAGGCTTTTTCAGATTACATGGATTGTGATGTTAAGAAATATAGTACATGGGTTGGAGCAAAAACTCTTGAACAAGTAATTGCTAATGAAGAAGTAGAATTAAACCCTAGATTTGTTACATCTTTAGATGTTGTTGTTGAGACAATAGAGGAACTTGGACTACAAAACAAAACAGTAGGATTAGAGTTAGATTATTTACCTGTTAACTATTACAAATCACTAGAAGAAAGATTACCAGAAGCTAAATTTGTTAATATATATAATTTGTTTTTAGAGTCTAGATCAGTAAAAGAAGATGATGAGATAGAATATTTCAGAAAGCTTGCAAGAGTTGCAGATGAAGCATTAAATTATACAAGTCAATTTGTAGAGATAGGAAGAACTGAAAAAGAGTTATTTGATATTTATTGTAAAAAGGTAATGGAGTCTGGGATATGTTTACCAAGCGGATGGTCTTCTTTCTGCGCTGGTGAAAACTCAGGAAGGCTTTGTAGATCTACAGATAGAAAAATACAAAATGGAGACATAGTAAAATTTGATGGTGGTGTAAATGGAGATACTAATTTTTATACAACCGATTTTTCTAGAACTTGGATTGTAGGAGATGCACATCCTATAGCATATGAAATAAAAGAAAAGCTTTGTGAAGCACAAAAGTTAATGATAGAAGCTATAAAGCCAGGTCTAACTTTTAATGAATTGTTTAAAATAGGATTTAATCATGTAAAGGCAGATTATAAGTTCTATGAAAGAGGGCATTTAGGACACAGTATAAGTATGGGACCTCAAACTGCAGATGCTCCATTTGTTTCAATAAATGAAAATAGAGAACTAGAAGAAGGTATGATTATTTGTATAGAGACACCATTTTATATGACAGGATTTGGTGGTTTTAATATAGAAGATATGATTTTAGTTACTAAAGATGGGTGTGAGGTACTAACTCCAATTACTTCTCATTGGCTAAATAAAAATAATTGCAAGTAATAGTAAAGTTTAAAAGGGTTCATATAGTTTATATATGAACCCTTTTACTTTTATTTTGGAAGAAGTATCACATTGAAGCTATGTAGATGGGTAAGGTATAATAAAAGCAGATTTTAATTATAGAAAGGGTATTTATGAAGAAAAAAGTATGTATAGTAACTTATGATAAAGAGGCAGCTTTATTTTATGAAAAAATTTTATCTAATTTGTTTGGAGATGCAATAGCGTTAGATACTATGTGGGTAGGAGAAAAACAAAGATTTAATAAGGGAAACCATGATTTATACGTAGTTACTACTTGTTCTTTTGGAGGAGATGTTATAGCCAAGTCTAAATTATCTAAACAAAATGATACGGTTATAATAGAAAGAACT
This sequence comes from Clostridium sp. CCUG 7971, assembly GCF_017590215.1. GTDB lineage: Bacteria > Bacillota > Clostridia > Peptostreptococcales > Peptostreptococcaceae > Faecalimicrobium. Next base: position 79,368 of record NZ_JAFFPK010000042.1, on the reverse strand, counting down.
ATAGCTAAAGAAAGCCTAGAAAAACTAAAATCAGTTCCAGATGGTACAAAGGCATTAGTTGTAAATATAACGCCACGAATGTCTATAGAAACTATTGCTCATTTAACGGATCTGGGTATAAATCAAATTAAATTTATTCCATATGATTCAAGTGATGATTATTTGCCTAACTATGATATAGTTATAACACCAGGGGAAACTAGATATACTAATAATTTTAATAAAGAAATAATTGATATAGGTGATAGAGTTTTATCTATAAATACAATAGTTGAAATTGCACTTAAGTTAAATTTAGAGAACTATTTAGAGATGGAAAATTTCAAGAAATATTTTCAAAGTTTACCTAGGTCAAATTATAGTATAGATCATTTGTTTAATAAATCTATATATCTTGAAAGTAACTTCTCTATTCTTCTAGAAATTCTAGAACTGGGTGTAATCGGAGTTGATGAGAACAATAACATTTATGCCTATAACAAAAAAGCGAGATCAATAATTGGTCTTGAATGCAAAGATATAATAGGTCAAAATGCTAAGGAATGCTTAAAAGAGATACCATTTGAAGATTTTAAAATAAATATGAAAGAAATAAACCATAAACTAATAAAAATAAATAATGTTGATATAGTTATATCCGTGAGGCCTGTTATAAGAATGGATAAATATATGGGAGCCTTTGTTATTTTACAAAAATTTATGGAAGAAGAAAATAAACAGCTTAAAATGAGAGCTCAATTATCTAATAAAGGTCATTATGCAAAATATACTTTTAATGATATTTTAGGTAAATCTGCAATTATTGAAAAAACTAAAAATCTAGCTAAAAAAATGGCAACATCAAATGCATCAATAGTAATAACTGGTGAAAGTGGGACAGGTAAAGAACTTTTTGCCAATGCAATACATAATGAGTCTAAAAGAAGTGAGTATCCCTTTTTAGCGATAAACTGTGGAGCTATACCTGATAATTTACTTGAAAGTGAATTATTTGGATATAATGATGGAGCTTTTACAGGAGCTAAAAAAGGTGGAAAGCTAGGGCTGTTTGAATTTGCACATAAGGGTACATTATTTTTAGATGAGATAGAAGCTATGAGCCCTATGCTTCAGATAAAGTTACTTAGAGTTCTTCAAGAAAAAGAAGTAATGAGATTAGGTGGGGATAAACTAATAAATGTAGATGTAAGAATAATTGCAGCAACAAATGAAAAAATTTCTGATTTAGTTGATAAAGGTAAATTTAGAAAAGATTTATATTATAGGCTATGTACACTACCCATAGAACTACCTCCCCTTAGAGATAGAGGAGAAGATATATTCTTATTAATTGATAAGGCTATGAATGAGTTTGGTGGTAATTTTAAACTTTCAAAAGAAGTTATGATAATGTTTAAAAATCACAATTGGGAAGGAAATATAAGAGAACTTAGAAATTATGTAGAATATTTTTGCTATATAGGAGATGAACTAATAAAAAAAGAAGATTTGCCAGTTTCATTTAAAGAGAGACGAAAATCGGATAATAATGTAGAAAATATAAAAATTGTATCTGAATTAGAACAATTAAAAAGAATTTCTGGAAACCGAATAGAAGAGTACTTATTTGTATTAAAATTAATAAGTGAAGCTCATAAAAATAGTCTATCGATAGGGCGTAAAGCTATATCTGATAAATCAAAAAAACATGGAATTAATCTCTCAGAACAAGAAGTTAGAACAATACTTACAAAACTAGAAAGTATTAATTTAATATCAATTTCTAAAGGCAGAGGCGGAACTAAGATGCTTATGGAAGGTATAAAATTAGTAGAAAACTTATAAAATTAAGGGTATATTTGAAAACTTTTATATTCAAATATACCCTTATAAAATTTATATTAATTTAATAGCAAAAACATCTCTTTGGAGATGATAAAAAATCTATAAATATTTTTTCATATTTAGTCAATGTATAGTTCTTTCGATAAGCAATATAATAATTAAATTCTATATTAAATCCACTTACATCAATCTTTTTTAAATTAGAAGATCTAAGTTCTTGTCTTATAGAGACTTCAGGCAAAAATGAAAAACATTTTTGTAGAGAAATAGAATTTTTAATAGCTTCTTGAGAATTAAGAGAATAAATAACATTTAAATTTTCAAAATCTAAATTACTATTTTTAAAATGATTTTTTAAAATATTTCTAGTTGCAGAACCTTCTTCTCTTAAAATAAGTTGTAAACTTAATAGTTCATCTAGTGTAACTTTATCTATGTCTTGATCATATCCACCTACTAAAACCAATCTGTCAGATAGTATAGGTATTGAAATAATCTCATTATCAATATTAGATTCTTGTATTATTCCAATATTTATATGTTTTTCTTTTAATTCATTTATTACTGTATCAGAATTATTTAATTCAAGAGATATTTCTATGTCTTCATAGATTTGTTTAAATGTATATATACTGCAAGGTAGTGCATATTCGCCAATGCTTTTACAAGAACCTATTAATAGAGGTTGTCTCTTACCTTGTAAATTTTTAAGATGAATCTGTAAATTATCTTCTAAAGATAACATTTTATCAGCGTAATCAAAAACTATTTTCCCTTCTTCAGTAAGTTCTACCCCTCTATAGCTTCTTTCTAATAAGTTTACACCTATTTCATTTTCTAGATTTTGTATTTGCATACTTAAGCCAGGTTGAGTTAAATGTAGTTCTTTAGCTGATTTGGAGATACTTTTATACTTAGCAGTCATATAAAATGAACGTAAGTGGTCAAGATTCATGTAATCACATCCTACAATATTATAATAAAAATATTATATTTTACTTTGATATGCTAGTCAAATTAATATAAAATTTCAATCAGACAAATTACATGTGAATCACTAAGCAACTGGAAGCAAAACTTTGAATCCAGTTATTTTTTTGATAACTTCATTTGGTGTTTGATAATCTAGTAATCCAACTGGAATATAACTCTAATTAGTAGGGCAATAAGATACGTTCAAAATCGAGAACTTAAATTTACATCCATTGGTATAACTAATTCACATAGATTTTTTTATTTTCAATTTTATATAAAATTAGCTTTGAATGTATCAATTTAATACGATAGATTCTTTTTTATACTTTTAATAAACAAAAGAGGCTGTCGCATGAATTAATTTTGAATTGCCATGTGGCAGTTCTTTTTTATTCTTTATTTAATTTATAATTATAAAAGATTTGCATAAAAATATAGATTACCATTATATAAAGTATTGGAAAGAAGCAGTTCAATGTTTTTTAGAAGATGATTTATATAGATATAAAATTCAAATACCTAACTTTTTAATAGATAATGGAAGGAGATTATATTATGTGCTTTTAATAGAGCAAGTATTAAGTATGACTATGCCTATTTTGTATGCGGTTCAAAGAGAGAGATATATAATAAGTTAAAAGAATATGGAACTGATACTTTTGCATTAGATTCAACTAGCATTTTAAGGGTGGTTGGTACAGTTGATTCAAAGAGTAATAGCTTTGTTGAGATTTTGGACATGTATGACTACACTTTAAGAGAGATTCAAGAAGTTTTTTTACGTGAAATAAGTGAGAAAAGAGAAACGATAGACCTAAAAAAATTATAAGCAAGATTTTAAGGTATAAGTAATCTCTATCTAGATATAACCAATCCTTATTACATAGCGAATTATATATATAGTAAAATAAAATTATTAAAATACTAGTATTAAGGGAGATGTTACTGTGAGCAAAAAGATATTAATAGTAGGGGGAGTTGCAGGTGGAGCATCAGCTGCAGCCAGATTAAGAAGATTAGGGGAAAATGATAAAATAATTATGTTTGAAAAAGGACCGCACGTTTCATTTTCTAACTGTTGCTTACCATACCATTTAAGTGGAACGGTAGAAAGTCATGAAGATTTAGTACTTATGCACCCAGAAAAGTTCTTTAAACAATACAGAATAGATGCAAGGGTTCATAATGAGGTTGTTTCTATAGATAGAGAAAATAAATCAGTTAAGGTAGTAGATGTAATAACAGAAAAAGAATATACTGAAACTTATGATAAGCTAATATTATCTCCAGGTGCTAAGGCTATAGTTCCTCCGATAAAAGGAATTGATAAAGTTAATTTATTTACAGTAAGAAATGTAGTAGATATAGCAAAATTAAATTATTTTGTAAAAGATATAAAAAGTAAAAATGTATCTGTAATAGGCGGAGGATTTATAGGTGTAGAAGTTGCTGAAAACCTAAAAGAAGCAGGATATAATGTAACATTAATAGAAGCTGGTAATCAAGTAATGAAACCATTTGACTATGATATGGCTCAAATTTTACATAAAGTACTAGATGACAATGGTGTTAATTTAGTATTAGGGGATAGAGTTAATTCTTTTGAAAAAGATACTATAGTACTAGATTCGGGGAAAAGAATAGAATCAGATGTAGTAGTTATGGCTATAGGTGTTGCACCTGAAACCAAATTAGCAGTAGAAGCTGGAATAGAGCTTGGTGATACTGGAGCTATTAAGGTAGATCAAAATTATATGACAAATGATAGTGATATATATGCTGTAGGAGATGCTATAGAAGTTCATCATGCATTAACTAATTCTGCAACTAGACTTGCTTTAGCAGGACCTGCTCAAAAACAAGCAAGAGCAGTAGCGAATCATATAAATGGAATGTCTATAAAAAACACTGGATTTATAGGTTCATCAGTTATAAAGGTATTTGATTATAATGCAGCTTCTACAGGTTTAAATGAAAGATTAATAAAAGATTTGGATTTAAATATAAAATATGAAGTTGTAAGAGTTATACCTCCTGATAGAGTAGGATTAATGCCAGATGCTTCTCCTATGCACTTTAAATTAATATATGAAGTTCCAACAGGAAGAATATTAGGAGCACAAGCTATAGGCAAAGGAACAGCTGATAAGAGAATAGATGTAATTGCTACAGTAATAAAGTTCGGTGGAACTTTAGATGATTTAACAGATTTAGAACTATGCTATGCACCTCCTTTTGGAACAGCTAAAGATGTAGTTAATCACGCAGCATATGTTGGTTCTAACTTATTAGATGGTAAGTTTAAGCAAGTATATGTTACTCAAGTTAGAGGTTTAGTGGAACAAGGTGAATGTATAATAGATGTTAGAGAAGAAAATGAATATGAACAAGGAAATGTAAAAGGTGCTATAAATATACCTCTTAGCCAGTTAAGAGATAGAATAGATGAAATACCTAGAGATAGAGCTTTATATATACATTGTAAGAGTGCTCAAAGAAGTTATAATGCATCATTAGCATTACAACAATTAGGATTTAAAGACGTTTATAATGTTGCTGGTGGATTTTTAGGTATATGTTTAAATGAGTACTTCAATGATAAATCAACAGGAAGAGACTCTATTGTCACTAAATATAACTTTAAATAAAAATTTAAGTTATATTCGATATATATTAAAAATAATCTAATTTTATAATGTAAAAAAAGGTCAAATATGATTTAAGCTAATATTAAACCTAGGATTTTAAGGTTGATAAAGGTGAGGTTATATCTGGCCTTATTTTATTATTTTAAAAAGTATGTTACAAATGTAAGTATAAATGGCAATAATATAATTATTGCTAAAATTTTATAAAAACCTTAAAATATAAGGATATGAGTTTCTAAAATAAGTAAAAAGGTGATTTTATAATGATAAAAGAAATTATAGTAGTAGAAGGAAGAGACGACGTTACAGCAGTAAAAAGAGCAGTTAAGGCAGAACTTATAACTACTGGCGGATTTGGATTTCCTAAAGGAGTTATGGAACGTATAAAAGCAGCACAAGAAAGATGCGGAGTAATAATATTTACAGATCCAGATTTTGCAGGAGAAAAAATAAGAAAAAAAATAGCAGCAGAAGTACCAGGATGCAAACATGCATTTTTACCAAGAGAAGAAGCTAAAAAAGATGGGGATATAGGTATTGAAAATGCCACTCCTAAAAGTATAATAGCTGCACTTGAAAAAGTAAGAACAGAAAGTACGGATAAAAGAGATGAGTTTTCTCAAGTGGATTTAATAAGAAATGGGCTTATCGGAAATGAAGATGCATCACATAGACGTGATGAGCTTGGAAAAATACTTGGTATAGGATACGGAAATGCTAAGCAATTTTTAAATAGATTAAATAACTATGGAGTAAGTAGAGAAGAATTTGAAAAAGCTCTAGAGACTTTATAAGATAAAAAATAAATAGAACAAAGGAGAAAAAGAATGGATAGACTTTCATCACATAGAGCTACCAAAGATGTAGTTCAAAAACACGGATTTAAGTTCTCTAAATCATTAGGCCAAAATTTTTTAATAGATGATAATGTTATAGATAGAATTTTAGATGGAGCAAGACTTTCTAAGGGAGATAACATAATAGAAGTAGGTCCAGGAATTGGTACGCTTACTCGTGAAATGGGTAAAGTGGCTGATAAGGTAGTAGCTATAGAAATAGACAAATCTTTAATACCAATTCTTAGTGAAACATTATCAGACCTTGAAAATGTAGAGGTAGTAAACCAAGATATATTAAAGGTTGATGTACAAGAGTTAGTAAAGGAAAAGCTAAATGGAGGTCCAGTTAAATTAGTAGCTAACCTTCCTTACTATATAACTACACCAATAGTTATGAAGTTTTTAGAAGAAGACATACCAGTTACAGATATAGTAGTTATGGTTCAAAAGGAAGTAGCAGATAGAATGAATGCAGGTCCAGGAACTAAGGATTATGGAGCTTTATCAGTAGCAGTTCAGTATTATTGTGAAACAGAAATAGTTGCAAAAGCTCCAAGACATATGTTTATACCACAACCAAATGTAGATTCAACAGTTATAGGACTTCATGTCAGACCAGAAAGAAAATATCCTGTAGATAATGAAGAAATATTCTTTAAAACTGTAAAAGCATCTTTCGGTCAAAGAAGAAAAACATTACTTAACTCACTAAGTGGATTAGGGTTTTTAAGCAAAGATGAAATAAGAGAAGTTTTAGCAGAAGCTAATATAGATGAAAAAAGAAGAGGAGAAACTCTAAGTATAGAAGAATTTGCTACTCTTTCAAATATCGTAAACTCAAAGGTACCTTCAAAATAGAAGGTACTTTTTTATACCCATTAATCATATACTATTTAGAGAAATTATGTTAAGGGGGGGATTAGAGTGGCTTCTAAAAGAAAATTTAAAAGAGATTATATAATTCTTGAAGCTAAAGATATGAACTTTAGATATAAAGAGCGTATTCTACCAAAAGCTTTTGCAAAAGTAGAGATAAATGATGAAAAGTCTGTAGTGGCACTATATGTCGAGAACCTTAAGTACGTTAAAGAGGGATATAGAGTAGTTGCGATACAAAGTGATTATGATACTGTAGATTTAGGAAACATAGTAGTAAGTGAACAAGGAAAAGGTGAGTTTATATTAAACCTAGAAAATAGTGATGCAGAAATAAAAGGAATAGCAATGTTATATGAAAAAACTGTTCCTCTTATAGGATTTAAAGGAAATAAAATTGAAAACTATGAAGAAATATTATTTACAGGGGACGACAGTATTGACGAAGAAGAAGACTTTGAAGAGTATGAAGAAATTGAATATATAGAAGTTGAAGACGGCGAAGATTTTGACGAATATGAAGAAATAGAGTATATAGAAATAGATGAAGAAGAAGAAGCACAGCTTAGTAGATATCAAGAAGATATAGAAAATAACTATGAAGAAGTAGAGGGATTTGAAGAGGTTGATGAAGAAGAATATGAAATAGAGGATGAAGTAGAAGACGAGGTAGAGTATATTGTAGAAAATAGTACAGAGACTAGCGCAAATCTTCCTTATGAGCAGAAAAAGGGTAAAATAAGTAGCAAAAATAAAAATGATAAAGTTAATTCTAAAAAAAATCATGATAATTCATATGAGGCATATCAACAAACACCTAAATATGAATCTAAGTCAGCTGGTGCATTATTAATGCCAAGACAAATTAAGAAAGGATTAAAATTATTTAGAGAAGTTAAGCCTTTTGTGTCTGATTATATAGAAGATACTAGATGGTGGAAAATAGAGGTAAATCCAGTTACATTATGTGGATATACAATGCCAAATTTAGGATATGTAAATACTTTAAATTATACAATGTATAGTGATACAGTAATGAATTCTTATAAATATAGACATTACTTATTTGGTGTTCAATATGATGAATATAATAAGAGAAAAAATTATGTTTATGCAGTTCCAGGAAATAAACACGAACAACCAGACAAAGGACGTACAGGGTTTAACACTTACCAACCTTGTGATACTAGAAACGATAATCTAGGATATTGGCTATGTTTTATTGATTCTAGAAGTAGAAGGATAGTAAAGTAAAAATTAAATTTTATATCTATTGATAATATTGAGATATTACTCTAAAATATATAGATATATACTAAATTTTGGGAGGAAATGTCATGATAAATAAACAAAGAGTTATAGATGAATTTCTAGAGTTAGTACAAATAGATAGCCCATCTTCAAAAGAAGGCGCAGTAGCAAAAGTTTTAGTTAAAAAACTAGAAGAAATAGGCTGTGATGTTATAATAGATGATGCTGGTGTAAAAGCAGGCGGCGAAACAGGAAATGTAATAGCTACATTAAAGGGGAATAAAGAAGGAAGAACTTTATTATTCAGCTCTCATATGGACACAGTTAGTCCAGGAGAAGGAATAAAGCCTATAATAGATGAGGCAGCTGGAATAATTAAAAGTGATGGAACTACAGTATTAGGTTCTGATGATAAAGCTGGTATAGCAGCTATATTAGAAGGTTTAAGAGTTATAAAAGAAAATAATATAGACCATTCAGACATACAAGTAGTATTCTCTATATGGGAAGAAGGCGGATTAAATGGAGCTAAATATTTAGACTACTCTAAAGTTAATGCAGACTTAGCATTTGTTTTAGATAGTGGCGGATCTCCAGGAGAAATAATAATAACAGCACCTGCACAGGATGCTATAAAAGTTAAGATAACAGGAAAACCAGCTCATGCAGGACTTCAACCAGAAAACGGAGTAAGTGCTATAATGGTAGCTTCAAGAGCTATAGAAAATATGAATTTATTAAGAATAGACGAAGAAACTACTGCTAATATAGGTATAGTTAAAGGTGGTATAGCTACAAATATAGTTATGCCAGAGTTAGAGATAGTTGCAGAAGCTAGAAGTTTAAGTGAAGAAAAATTAGATGCACAAACAAATCATATGATAGAAACATTTAAAAAAGCTGCTAAAGAATTTGGTGCAAAAATAGAAATACAAACAACAAGAGCATATGCGCCATTTAATATAGATGAAAATGATGAGATAGTAGAACTTGCAAAAAAAGCTTTCTCTAACATGAATATAGAAGGAAAAACTGCTTCTACAGGTGGAGGAAGTGACACTAATATATTAAATAAAAACGGAATAAAAGCTATTAACTTAGGAATAGGTATGAAAAATGCTCATACTTTAGAAGAGTATATAGCAATAGATGATTTAATAAACTCTGCTGTAATGGTAACTGAGTTAATAAAAGAAGCATAATAAGAGATAGTGTATAATATACTTATCAAATCACCTAGCCTAGGCTAGGTGATTTTTCATTTTAGGAGTATTGATAATTAGTATTAAAAGTAAAATGTATCCATTTTCATAGAAAAATAAGTTTTTGCGTCAAAGTAAGTAACAATGGATATAATTAATTTGTGTAAAGAAATAGGGAGGTACGTTATGGAAACTAGATATGACGAAGCAAATAAAGTAACCATACAGGCAATAATATGGAATGTAATTTTAACAGCAATAAAAATAATAGCAGGAGTTTTAGGGAAATCTAATGCAATGATAGCCGATGGTCTTCATTCAGCATCAGATATAGTAAGTTCAGTAGGTGTATTAATAGGAAATTATGTATCAGCAACGCCACAAGATAAAGAGCACAATTATGGACATGAAAAAGCTGAAACCTTGGTATCATTTATACTATCATTACTATTAATATTTGTATCTATAACAATAGGAATAGAAGCATTTAAATCTTTACTTAATTTAGATAAACTTCAAATACCAACAGTATTACCGCTTATAGTGTCTGTTATATCTGTACTTATAAAAGAATATCAATATAGAATAACTATAAAGATAGCAAACAAGATCAATTCACCTGCTTTAAAGGCGGATGCGTGGCACCATAGATCAGATGCTTTGTCATCAGTAGCGGCATTTGTAGGTATTGGAGGTTCTATGTTAGGATTTAAGGCATTAGATCCAGTGGCATCAATAGTAGTGGCATTATTTGTTGCAAAGGTAGGAATTGACATATTAAGAAACTCAGTAAATGAACTTATGGATTTATCTATAGATGAAGAACAATCGAATCAAATAATAAAAATAGCAGAAAATACAGAAGGTGTTAGAAAATTAGGAGAACTTAAAAGTAGAAAACATGGAGCTATGGCATACATAGATTTAACAATATGTGTAGACGGTAAATTAACAGTAATAGAAGGGCACGATATAGCTCATAAGCTAGAAAAGCATATAATAAACGATATGGAATTTGTAAAAGGAATAACAGTTCATGTTGAGCCATGTGTCGAAGATTGCAAAAATTGCCTAGGAAATAGTGATATAAAATAATTACATCTTAAAAAATGTTGATAAAAGTAATATAATAGTTTTATAATGATATAACCTTAGGGGGAATTTGTATGGCTAAGAAAAGGAAAATAAAAAAAGAATTCTGGATTATAGGTGCTATTGTATTATTTTTTGTCGTATATTTTATAGCATTTAAAATAGGAAGATCAATAGATGAGAAATCTAGTACACAAACTAAAAATATAGAAGAGCAGCAAGAGGAAGATACAAGATCACTTATAAGTCAAATAAGTTCAAAGAAGAAGATATATGTGTCTGATTCTAAAGTAGAAAATGTAAAAATAGAAGAAACTTATTGGGGTGAAATAAAAGTATTATTTAGTGAATTTGCTAAAGTGAGAAATCCAGAATCATTTAGTCCAGTATATAATGGATATTCAGATGACGGAGTAAGATTTTCTACAGATCTTAATTATTTTAGAGTTTATACAGTTAATAGAGAAGAGTACTATAAGATTCCAGTGGCAACTAAGAAAGAATTTAATAAGCTAATAGATGAAAGTATATATACCTCATTTGATTTTATTAAGCAATATAAGGGTTGGAAAAATGTAGAGGTGATTTACAAAGATGATACTAAAAAAATTCATAAGTGGAAATTTGATGATCTTGCTTATAAAATGGGGTCAAAAAGAATAGTAGGTAAAGTTCAACCAGAAAAGAGTAAAGAGAGAAGTAAGTATGACTTTACAATAAAAATAAAGGGTGAAAATTATGATGCTAAAGTAGAAACTATGAGCAAAGATTATATAAAGATAACTTCCGGAAAAGCAGTATCTTACTATGAGGTTACACCTACACTATTTGATTATATAAAAGAAGAAGTATTCAAAATAGAAGATTAAAAAATGTATATAATAAAAAAGTATGGTAAATTATTTACCATACTTTTTTATTATTATTCTTGTACTAATGCTTCCGCAACTTTGTATATTGGTCCTGCACCAGCAGTTATAACTAAGTCGTTATCTTTAACATTTTCACGAAGATATTTTTCTATATCTTCAAAACTACTTATATAAGTTACATCTACATGGTTTTGGTATAATTTTTCTACTAAATCTTTTGAATGTATATCACCTGGATCATCTTCTCTAGCTGCATATATATCAGTTATTATAACTTTATCAGCAGCATAGAAGGCTTCAGAAAACTCATTTAAAAGAGACTTTGTTCTAGTATAAGTATGAGGTTGGAATATGCACCATAAAGTATTTTTTTTCATTTTTTTAGCTGCAGATAATGTAGCTTTTAATTCAGTTGGATGATGAGCATAATCATCAACAATTAATGCACCATTGTAATTACCTCTAACCTCAAATCTTCTACCAACACCATTATAAGATTGGATATTCTTTCTTATAGTATCCAGGTTTATAGAAGAAACAAACGCTGTAAGTATAGCAGCAGATGCGTTATATATATTGTGAAGTCCAGGAACAGCTAATTCAAACTTACCTAGGTTTTCACCTTTGTACTCTAATTCGAATATTCCAAACCCTCGCTCATTAAATTCTATGTTTTTTATTATTGCATCATTAGATGCTTCTCTTCCGTATTTTATAACAGTAGCCTTAACATCATGTAATATATCTGATGTATTTTCATCGTCACCGTTTATTATAAAGTATCCATCGTTAGGTAGTAATTTACCAAATTTATTGAAAGAAGCCTTTATCTCATCTATACCAGAGAAATAATCAAGATGATCTTCTTCAATATTTAAAACGATAGATATTTTAGGATTAAAGTTAAGGAAACTATCTACGTACTCACAAGCTTCTGTAATAAAGTGATCAGAGCTACCTATTTTAACATTACCACCTATAACACTTAAGTTACCGCCAACTAATATAGTTGGGTCTAAATCTGCATACTCAAATATTGTAGATAGCATAGAAGTGGTTGAAGTTTTACCATGAGTTCCAGAAACCGCGATAGAGTTTTTATATTCTCTCATTATTTGACCTAAGAAAGCAGCTCTATTCATAGTAAGTTTATTTTTTTCTTTAGCAGCTACAAGTTCTTCATTATCTGGGTGAACAGCGGCTGTGTAAACAACCATATCTATATCGTCAGAGATATGTTCTTTTTTGTGACCAATGAAAATTTCTGCACCTTGAGATCTAAGTTTATCTAAAAGGTACGATTCGTTAGCATCCGAACCAGACACTTTATAATTTTTATTAAGGCATATTTCAGCTAAAGCACTCATACTGATACCGCCAATTCCAATGAAATGTATCTTCATAACAAAACCACCTTTCTTTTTAATTAAGTTCTACAATATGAACTATATATGTGGTATAATAATAAAATGTTCAATATTTTATCATAAATATACATATACTAAACTACATACATATATAATATATTTATAAACTAATCAAAACATAACAAATATTATATCATAATACATATTGTTGTGCATTACTTAGTTTACAAAGGATACAACTACAATTGTAGGAGGGAAATTTAATGAAATTTAAAAGAACTGAGAGAATCGGAGCAATAGTAAAGATACTATCTGATAATCCAAACAATATATTTACATTAAGTCATTTTACAAATCAATTTAACGCAGCAAAATCTACTATAAGTGAAGATTTAATAGTTGTTAAAAATGTATTTGAAAAACTAGAATTAGGTAAAGTTATAACTATATCAGGAGCAGCTGGAGGAGTTAAATACATACCTAAAACATCAAAAGCAGAAAATGAAGAATTCTTAATGGAACTATGCGAGAAAATAAGTGATACATCAAGAATACTTTCAGGAGGATTTTTATATTTAATAGATTTAATATATGATCCAACTATAGCTTCTAAAATAGGAAAAATATTTTCTTCAAATATAGATTATTCGGATGCTGACTATGTTGTTACAATGGAAACTAAAGGAATACCTATGGCTTTAATGACAGCAAAGGCTATGAATTTACCGCTTGTTATAATAAGAAAAGACATAAAAGTATCAGAAGGTCCGACGCTTAGCATGACATATGTAAGTGGTCATAACTCTAAAAAAGTAGAAAGTATGAGTTTACCAAGAAAGGCACTAAAGCCAAATAGTAAAGTTATACTTATAGATGACTTTATGAGAGGTGGAGGAACTATCAAGGGAATGGTAGATCTGATGAATGAGTTTGGTGCGGAAGTTATTGGAACAGGGGTATTTATATCAACAATAACTCCAGAAGAAAAAATGGTAAAAGACTATATATCATTAATTCAATTAGATGTAGATGGGGAAAATATAATAGTAAAACCAAACTTAAAAACATTCAAATATGAATACCAAAATGAAGAGATTGAAAGTATAATTGAAGACATAGATACGTTAGAAGAAGACAACGAAGAATAATCCTACAAAAAATAATAAATTTTATAAAAATAAGAAGGGTATTGTAAAGATTCCTAGAATTATTATAAAAAACAGTCTAATATTATAAATATATTAATTTGTCAAAATTAAAAGGGGGATATAGGGATATGAAGATAACTGACGTAAGAGTAAGAAAGATAACTGATGAGGGGAAAATGAAATGTATAGTTTCATTAACTTTTGACAATTTATTTGTTGTACATGACATAAAAGTAATAGAGGGGCATAATGGGCTATTCATAGCTATGCCAAGTAGAAAAGTTGGAGAAGGTAACTTTAGGGATATCGCACATCCAATAAATGCTGAGATGAGAGAAGTATTAGAAGATTCTGTTTTAAAAGCATACCATGAAGCAGTTGCTCAACTAGAAGTTGCAGCTGAATAATTATAAAATAAAATTATAAATATAAAATAAATTATTGGGAGTCGAACTATTCGGCTCTTTTTTGTGTTTAAAATTTTTGTTTAAATCTATACTTTTTTGTAAAAAGATGCTATATTAGTTAGTGATACTAAAGACATTGTATACAAACAAGTAAATTTACATAAAATAAATACATATAAATATATAGAGAATAAAACAAAAATGAATGGAGTGGAGATATGAACTTTAAAGCTATAATCCTTGCTGCAGGCAAAGGTACGAGAATGAAGTCTAAACATCCAAAAGTTGTACATAAAGTATGTGGCAAAGAAATGGTAAACCACGTAATAGATGTTTCTAAAAAATCTGGTGTCGAAGATGTAGTTGTAATATTAGGACACGGATCAGAAACTGTAAAAACTCAAATACCGCAAGATAGTATGATAGCAATGCAGACAGAACAATTAGGTACTGGTCATGCTGTTAAAATGGCGAAAGAATATATAAATGATAATGACACAATAGTGGTTCTTTGTGGGGACACACCTCTAGTGAAAGAAGAAACTTTAAAAAGACTATTTGATTATCATATAGAAAATCAATATCACGCAACAGTTCTAACAACGAAAGTTGAAAACCCAACAGGATACGGAAGAATAATAAGAGATGAAAATGAAGATTTATTAAAAATAGTAGAGCAAAAAGATGCTAATGAAGAAGAAAAGAAGGCAAAAGAAATAAACTCAGGAATTTATTGTTTTGATGGAAAGAGCCTAAGAAAATCATTAGATTTATTAGATAATAATAATGCTCAAGGAGAATATTACTTAACAGATACTATCAAGATAATGAGAGATAAAGGTCAAAAAGTAGGAGCTTACAATGGTTCGACAATAGAGGAACTTATGGGGGTTAACTCAAGGGTTGAATTATCAAAAGCTGAGGAAATAATGAGAAGAAGAATAAATGAATCTCATATGGTAAATGGAGTTACTATAATAGATATTAACTCAACATATATAGAATCAGATGTTGAAATAGGAAATGATACAATAGTATATCCTGGAGCTATGTTAAAAGGAAATACAAAAATAGGTTCAAGTTGTGTAATAGGAATGAACTCTAGTATAACAAATTCTACAATAGGAGACTATACAGAAGTAGAAAGTTCAACAATAATAGATAGCACTGTTGGAGAAAATACTACAGTAGGTCCATATGCATACCTAAGACCAAAGAGTAATATAGGAAATAATGTTAAAATAGGAGACTTCGTAGAAGTTAAAAATGCTACTATAGAAGACAACTCTAAAGCATCACATCTTTCTTATATAGGAGATGCCCATGTTGGTAAGAATGTAAATATAGGTTGTGGAGTAGTATTTGTAAACTACGATGGAAAAAATAAATTTAAATCAGTAGTAAAAGATGGAGCATTTATAGGGTCAAACTCTAACCTAGTTGCACCTGTAACTGTAGAAGAGAAGGGATACATTGCTACAGGATCTACTATAACTGATGATGTTCCACAAGGATCATTAGCAATAGCAAGACAAAGACAGGTAGTAAAAGAAGGCTGGGTAGAAAAGAAAGACTCAAAAGATAACAAATAATTAGCTTATTATTTTAGACTAAAGATTAGCCTAAAATTTATTAATAAATATATCATAGTTTTTAAATTTTCGGGAGGATACCAATGAATACTAGCGGAAGCGAAATCAAAATACTTGCAGGAAATTCATCTAAGGAATTAGCATCAAAGATTGCTGATTTTATAGGTGTACCAGTATCAGATTGTGAAGTGGGTACATTTAGTGATGGTGAAATATGTTTAAACATGAACGAAACAGTAAGAGGATGCGATGTTTTCGTAGTTCAATCTACTAACAGTCCAGTAAATGATAACCTAATGGAACTATTAATAATGATAGATGCATTAAGAAGAGCATCTGCTGGTAGAATAACAGCAGTTATACCATATTACGGATATGCTAGACAAGACAGAAAAGCGAAATCAAGAGATCCAATCACAGCTAAGTTAGTTGCTAACCTTATAACAGCTGCTGGGGCAGACAGAGTATTAACTATGGATTTACATGCTGCACAAATTCAAGGATACTTTGATATACCATTAGATCACTTACAAGGTGGAAATATATTAGCTGATTACTTCAATGAAAAAAACATAGAAGATTTAGTAGTAGTTTCTCCAGACTTAGGAAGTGTTGCTAGATCAAGAAAGTTTGCTAATAGCTTAAACGGAGAAGTTCCAATAGCTATAATAGACAAGAGAAGACCTAAGGCTAATGTATGTGAAGTAATGAATATAATTGGAGAAGTTAAAGGTAAAAATGTTATATTATTAGATGATATGATAGATACAGCAGGAACAATAGTAAATGCTGCAAATGCTCTTAAGGAATTCGGTGCTAAAGAAGTTTACGCTTGTTGTACTCATGGTGTATTATCAGGTCCAGCAATAGAAAGAATAGATAATTCAGCAATAAATGAATTAATTGTACTTGATACTATACAACTTTCAGAAGAAAAGAAAATAGATAAGATAAAAGTTAAAACAGTAGCTCCATTATTTGGAAATGCTATAAAGAAAATATTTGCTAACGAATCAGTTAGTGTATTATTCTAATTAACAAAATGCACCTCATTTTTATAATGTAGGTGCATTTATTATTTACATAAGTAATTATAATTTGAAAAAATTTCCAACATGTGTTGACTGGTTATATTATGCTAAAGTATAATATACTAAAGTACAATTTTTATATAGAGTAACAAAGAAGTACATCCAGTATATGGGCGCTTTGGATGTATGGAGTTAGTAGCGCAACCGACGACTATATTCAATTCATTATCATTGAAGTATAGTCATTTTTTATGTTCTAATTTATTTAAATGGTAAAGGTTGGGTATATAAGGGAAAGCATAGGAGGGATGCAATGAGGTATAAAAATAATAAAGGATTTACCTTAGTAGAGCTTCTAGCAGTAATAGCAATAATAGGAATATTAGCAGTAGTATCATTACCAGCATTATTTGATAATATAAATAAGGCTAAAGTTTCAGAATTACTATCTGATTATAGCGTTATAAAGGCTGGTATAGCTCAATATTACTCAGATAATAACTATAAATTAAAGTCAGAAATAGTAGCAAATCCAGATGGTTCAAATACAATAAGACTACATTCTTATCTGAGTGAACAAAAAAAGATACAAGATTACTTTGATAGTATAATAGATGAAACTCCATTTGGAGGAAGATATTATATTTCAATTAATAGTAATAAAAATTCAGTAGTAGTACATGGAAAAGATATGAACCAATCTTCTATAAATGTTATAAATAGATTTTCTAAGTACATAAAAGAAAAATCGAATGGGGGTATAGATGTAAATAGTGGACATTTTTTAATGAATATAGCCCCACAATAATAAAATGCTTTAATTATTAATTTAGTATAAAAGATAGAGGAATATATTATGAAAAAAATAGAGGGTTTACATTAGTAGAGTTATTAGTGGTAATAGCAATAATAGGAATACTGGCAGCAGTAGCATTGCCGGCATTATTTAAAAATATAAACAATTCTAAAATGGCAAAATTAAAATCGGAGCTTAATGCATTTAAGTCATCTTCAATGGTATATTATACTGAAAATAATAGGTTACCAATTAATAAAAATGAAATGTCTGAAAATATGGAAGAAATGCCTAAAAGGACTCCTTTTACAGTAAATGTGAGAAATAAGGGATACAATATAATTCCAGTATATAAAAAGGATTCAAAAGAGTTAGAGAGAATTGACATTGGTATGGAAGTAAGTGAAAATGCTATTTCAAGAAAATATTTTGAGAAAGATGAAGAGTTAAAGAAAGTTTGGAAATGTGTAACGACAACTCCAAATGAATCAAATATATATGGTGTATATGTAAGTATATATTCACCAAACTAAAGTTAATAGGGGGAGTTTATATGAAAAAGAAAAATCAAAAAGGATTTACGTTAGTAGAACTATTAGTAGTAATAGCAATAATAGGAATACTAGCAGTAGTAGCAGTACCAGCATTATTTAAGAATATAAACAAGGCAAAGGTAGCAGATTTACAAGCAGACTATAATGCATTTAAGAGTGCATCATTATCATACTATACAGATAAAAATGAATATCCTGTAACATCAACCCCAACAGGAGGCACAGAAATTAAATGGGATGCCAAGATATCAGAGTATATGGAAAGTGTACCATCAAAATCACCATTGGCTACAACAGGAGATTATAAAATAGAAACTGTAACTGTAGATCCTAAAAGTGGAAAAGATGGTTCACAGTCTTTAGCGTTAGTATCTACAGGAAATAAAATAAGTGAAGATCAAGCAAAAAAATTACAATCTGAACTTGGAACTACGGTAGGTTTAGTTGCGAATGGGAAATTTGAAGAAGTTAATTCTAATGGGTCTAATATAGTTGGTGACAATGTTACGATAGGATTAATACTTATAAAAAATACTTTAGCAATACCGTCTAATTAATTTGTACTATAAAATTAAAAATATATAAGTATGAGAGGTTATAAGATATGAAAAAGAAAAATCAAAAAGGATTTACGTTAGTAGAACTATTAGTAGTAATAGCAATAATAGGAATATTAGCAGTAGTAGCAGTACCTGCATTATTTAAAAATATAAATAAAGCAAAAGCAGCAGACTTATTAGCAGATTATAATGCATTTAAAAGCGCAACATTATCATACTACTCAGATAAAAATGATTACCCTACAGCTCTAACAGGTACTACAGATACAGATTTAGATGAATATATGGAATCTGTACCGACTGATTCACCTTTTGGAGGCGATTATAAAATTGGGGCATCAGATTCAGAAGCAAAATTCAAAATAACATTTACAGCAAGTCAAACAATACCTGAAGATATAAAGAATAAGATAGAAGCGGACTCAAATAGAGCTATAGTTGTAGGATCAGATAATTTAGTAACTATGACTATAATAAAAAAATAATAAATATTTAATACAAAAATAGCTATATTTTTAATATAAATATAGCTATTTTTGTATGTAAACTATACATTATATAATGTAACGAACAGAGTAAAAAGGTGCTATAATTATTTGGAGACGGGGTGAGTAAAATGTCACAAAAAGTAAGGATAGGAGATAAATTAGTTGAGAGTGGATATATATCCAATGAACAACTAGAAAGAGCATTATCTCTACAAAGAGGTACAGGTAAAAGAATCGGAGAAATTTTGATAGAACAAGGTTTAATAAGTGCAGAAACATTAACTTCAGTACTTACAGAGCTTTTAAATATAGAAAGTGTATTATTAACACTATCAATGATAGACCCAAGGGCAACAAGCTTAATACCAGAAAACATATGTAAAAGATATACAATATTCCCATTTAAAATAGAAAATAATCACTTATCAGTCGCAATGGCAGACCCACAAGATAGAGTTGCTATGCAAGATATACGTCGAATATCAGGAAAAAGTATAATACCATATATATCAAGTATGGGAGAAATTAATCAAGCAATAGACTCATCTTACTCAAGTGCTGATTTAAATAAAGCAATAAATGAGTATGTTCAAACAAAAAAAGAAAGTGCTCATGATGAAATAAATTTAGATGATGATGTAAATGCAGCACCAATAGTAAGATTAGTACATAGTGTAATGGAAAGCGCCGTTAGAATAAAAGCTAGTGATATACATATTGAGCAAGATGGAGATTTTATGAGAATTAGATTTAGGGTAGATGGACTACTTAGAGAACATATGAAAACAAGCTCCAAGCCATATAAAGCAGTAATAAGTCGTATAAAGATTATGGCAGGACTTAATATATCAGAAAAGAGACTTCCTCAAGATGGAAGAATCATTCAAAATATAGATAATAAGAGTATCGATTTCAGAGTATCTACAATGCCAACTAGCAAAGATGAAAAAGTAGTTATGAGGGTACTTGATAAAGCAAGTTTTATGGTTGGAAAACATGGGCTTGGTTTAAATGATAATAATATTAAAGCATATGATGAACTACTATCAAAACCATACGGACTTATATTAGTAGTTGGACCAACCGGAAGTGGTAAAACAACTACACTATATTCAATGCTTAATCAATTAAATAATATAGAACAAAATATATTAACTATAGAAGATCCAATAGAATATGAGCTTGAAGGTATAAATCAATCACAAATAAATGTAAAAGCAGGTCTTGATTTTGCAAATGCATTAAGGGCATTTATGCGTCAAGATCCAGATATTATAATGGTTGGAGAAATAAGGGATTTAAATACAGCAGAAATCGCAATAAGAGCATCATTAACAGGTCACTTAGTTTTAAGCACACTTCATGCAAATACAGCAATAGGCGCAATATCAAGGCTTATAGATATGAATGTTGCTAGTTATTTAATAACATCATCTATAATAGGTGTTGTATCTCAACGTCTAGTAAGAAAGTTATGTAATGACTGTAAAGAACCATATAGTGCTGAATTGGGAGAAAAACAAGCTTTAGGGTGTTTAGCAAATGAAGAAATTAAATTATACAAATCAGTAGGTTGTCCTAGGTGTGGAAATCAAGGTTACAAAGGTAGAATTGGTGTTTATGAAATTCTTATGATGGATAAAGAAATAAGAAATTTAATAAATTCAGGTGCTAAAGAAGATGAAATATTGGATACAGCTAAGCTACATGGAATGGAAATTCTAAAAGATGATGCAGTAAAAAAAGTTTTAGATGGAACTACTACAATAGAAGAAATGTTAAAGGTAACATTCGCAGCTCAATAAGAGGTGGTTAAATGAAGAATTACAAATATACAGCATTAATGTTAAATGGAAAAAAGACTAAGGGAGTAATAAGTGCTAACGACTTTAATGATGCGAGGAAAAAGTTAAGAGAAAAAAAGGTTAGAGTTTTAGAAATTAAAGAATATAAAGAACGATCTTTATTCAGCAATAGGAAATACTCTAAGAAAAATCTTAAATCAGATACAATAAGTCACTTCTGTAGACAATATGGAATAATAATTTCATCGGGTATAAATAGTATAACGGGACTAGAGAGTTTAGCTAAAAGGTCAGGAAATAAAACTTTATCTGAAGAAATAAATAGATTAGTAAATGATATAAAATCTGGTTCAACTTTAGCAGATTCTATGCTAGATGATAAATCAAAGTTTCCAAAATTATTATCAGCGATGGTAGCAACAGGTGAAGCTACAGGGACACTTGAAGATGTATTAAAAAGCATGGCAACATTTTATGCAAGAGAGCATAGAATAACTCAAAAAATAAGGAATGCATCTACATATCCAGCTATAGTTGGAGTAGTAAGCTTTATTATGTTATTTATATTTACTAGTTTTATAATGCCAAAGATGATGGAATCTATTATAGAAACTGGAGCAACAATGCCACCTTTAAGTAGATTTATAATGAATATGGGTATGTTTATGAAGACATATTGGTATGTAGTTTTATTAGCAATAATACTTGGATTTTTACTAATTAAGAAATATATCAAAACACCTATTGGTAGGCATAATAAGGATTTCTTAGTTACAAAAATACCCTTACTTAATAAAGGTATAAATGCGATTGTATCAATGAGATTTTCAAAGGCACTTTATTTATTTATTTCAACGGGGTTTCCATTACTTCAAGGATTGGATTATATAAGAGAGAGTTTAAATAACTCAATAGCAGAAAATGCAGTAAAAGAAGCAAAAGAAGGGGTTATAAGAGGAGAATCTCTGGCAGACAATCTTGAAAAATCAGGATACTTTGATCCTGTTCTTATACAAATGATTTCTATAGGAGAGCAAACTGGTCAACTAGAAAATATAAGTAATCAAATGTCAGAGTTTTATGAACATGAAGCAGAAATATATTTAAATAGAATGGTATCGATGATTGAACCAATAATGATAGTAACGGTTGGGGTAATGGTAGCATTTTTAGTAATAGGTGTATTTTTACCAATGTTAAGTATTTATGACGCAATTTAGGAGGAAATATACAAATGAGTAGACTTTATATATCCTACTATGGAGATTTTATTTCTGTAGTTGATGGATATTATAAGAAAGACAAATTCATCATAGATGATGTATATTTTTTATCATCAGATGACGTAGAAGCAAATTTCACAGATAAATATAATTTATTAAAGTACGCTCTTAAAATAAATAAATCAAAGGCAAAGAGTGCTATATTATGTTTAAATACAAATGATGTAATTGTTAAATCTAATAAAATAGCGAAAATAGACTCAAAAGATTTAGATGCTATTATGTCTATGGAAATAGATGAAATGATTTCTCTTGAAAGAGAGGAATATAACTTTTCGTATGAAGTATTAAGAGAATTTAGTGACCAAGGTGAAGAATATTTAGATTTAATATTAGCTGGTTTATACACTAAAGAAGCTGAATCTATAATAGATATTTTTACTGAAAATAATTTAAAGCTAGAATGTATAGATATATTACCAGCATCATATTCGAGGGTATTAAAAGAAGTTGAATATAGCGATATTATGATTGTCGACACTGGAGATTATAGTAGTGCTATAGAAATATATAAAGAAGATTCTCTTTATATTCACGATAACGTTCCGGTTAAGTTAGGTAACAATGCACAAGATTATGATTATATCAGACTAGTCGACGAAGCTAATGGACTTATGAATTATTATTCATCAAGAAACTTTGGTAAGATAGTAGATACCATTTTAATAGTTGGAAAATATGCTCATAATGAAGGAATTAAAAAAAATTTCTCTAGATTGTTTAGTAGTGAAATAATACCAGGAATAGAAAATTTATATGATATATATACAGATATAAAAGGTGATATTCAATATAATGAGCTTAATATGATAGTTGACATTATAGGATGTATGCTAAGAGAGTCTGAAAAATCTCAATACAATAGAATGAATCTATTACCTATAGAAGTTAAAAGGCAACAAGAAAGAAAAAAACAGATATCGAAAATTTTAAAGATAATTCCATTAGGATTAATAGTACTTTACATACCGATAATATCATTAATTATGATGAAAAAATTAAATGATAATAAGTTAGAAGAAGTTAATACTCAAATAGTTGATATTAAAGAAGAATATAAGCAGATTGATGATATAGAAAATAAGATCAAGCTTAAGCAAGAGGAAATAGAAATATATGATATGCTTACAAATAGAGAACTTAGATGGGGTGAAATGCTTACAGCAATAGACAAGAATATTCCTTATAAAGTTTGGTTAGAAAATTTAAACTTATATTATATACCGCAAGATATTAAACAGGAAGATAGTACAAGTAATGAAAATATCAATAGTAATTCAGATGATGAAAATAAAACTAAAGCTACTAAAGCAGAAAAAGAGATACCTTTATATGATAAAGTACCAAATAGTATAAGTATGAGTGGAACGGGAGCTACTCCAACTGATATTGCTAAATTTGTATATAATCTTAAGTTATTACCGTATTTTGAAGAAGTTAAGTTTTCGGGAGTGACTGAAAAAATATCAGGTGATGAAAATAGTAAAAAAACTTCCTATAGTTTTAGTATAACAGCTAAATTAAAGGAGGGATTGATAACTAATGAGTAGAGAAACAAAAGAAATTAATAAAGATATTGAAGAGAAAAAGAGTATATGGCAAGCAGATATAAAAGACTTATTTAAAAAAGACATTCTAAAAAGAGAAATTAGTGCTAAAGGACTATTTATTACTTTAGGAGTAGTTTTAATTTTAGGTTTATATGGTTATTTTATTGTATATCCGAAATTTAATAAATTTATGGAGTCTAAAAATAATCTTGATAGTTCATTAAATGAGCTGAATAATTATAAAAAAGAATTAGAAGAACTTCCAGTAAAACAAGAAAAATTAGATAACTTAACAAGAGAAGTTAGAGTAAAAAGCAAGCAACTAAGCCATGATATGGAAGATGGCTTATTCTTAATAGGTCTTGATAAAGTTATGAAAAGTTTAGATATAAAGTTAAATAACTACCAAATATCAGATAGTGTAGATTATACGAATTTCTATGCAATACCAATGTCGTTAAATGTAGAGGGAGATTATAGAAGAATAAGAGAATTAATTTATTACTTAGAAGAACAAAAAAATATAACTCAAGTAATGGATTATAATATGACTGCTAAAATGACTGAGGTAAAAAAAGATACTACTAAAAGAGTATATTGGACTAGAGAGGATACTAATTATCATTTGGATAAAAAGTGCAGCAATATGATAGAAGGAAATGTTCTATATGGAACACCAACTCAAAGTGGAGGGAGAAAACCAGATCCGGATTGTGTAGGGGATGTAGCAAACACTATAGATGTGAAAGTTACATCAAAAGCGAGTGGAGATATATCAGCAAATATTAACTTTATAGTATATAGTTCAGATAAAGATATAATTAAGCTAGAGACTGATAATCCATCAACTTGGAAACCTGGTAAGTATAATCCATTCCAAGATACATCGAATTAGACAGAATTTAAACTAAAAAATTATAAATTGCATCTTATAGTCTAAGTCTATTAAGATGCAATTTGTTTATAAGAGTACATTAATAAATGTAATGAATTAGTTATGCAAGGATGTGAATTATATTGGATAGAAAAAATAAAGGATTTACTTTATTAGAAGTTTTGATATCTTTAGCAATAATCATATTTATAATGTTTGCATTTTTTAAAATATATAATAGCTCAATAAGAGTTAATACAAAAAATGATAGAGATATAAAAGCATTAAATTTAGCTCAAAATGAGCTAGAGAATTTAAGAAATCAAATAAAAACTTTAGGGGATAAAACATATTTAAATGTAGGCGAAGATAAGGTTGAAATAAATCAAATAAATGAGATAAGCGATAAAATAGATATAAGTGATATAAATGAAAAAACTAAAAACTATAAGAAAAATTATAATGATGATGAAATGAAACCAAGAAAATACGATATAAAATTAAACTTATATAAAGAAAATATTGTAGATAAAATGTATTTATTTCATATCTATGTACTTGTCGAATCAGAAGATAAGCATTTTACTAAAAGAAAGGTTGAGTTATCTACATCTATATTGAGTAAGAATAACAATGATATAGATACAGAACAAAAACCAAATCCTCCAACAGAAAATAAGCCAGATCCAGATTTTATAAATGGAATATCGTACATATATTTTAATGGAAGTAGTAGTTCACTTCATGTAGGAAATGATATAAATACTACTAATAATAGAATTTTAAATACAAAAAATAATGAATCAAGTGTAAATCTTAGTGAAAAAACTACATTTAAAATATCTTTTAAACCAGGAGTCAATAATAATAAGATATATTTAAATAGTGTTGTCAATGATAAAGAATATTTTTTTGATAATAACAATGATACATTATTTAGAGAATATTATAAGCCATCATATATTAAAATAGAGTCACGAATAGGAGATGAATCTAGAAATAGCTTAATTAGAGATATAAAGATAAATGGGGAATTAGTAAAGCATGAATTAAATAAAGAAGAAAGATATTTTGAATTTTATATTGGAGAGTCTGAAGAAGTTAATATAGAATTTGATGTAATAAAACAATTGAATAATTATGGAGGAGAATATTTTAGGGTTTCATTTGGGAAAAGTAAAAATAATTAGTTACTAAGGAGAAAGAATATGAATATATTTAGCTTGCTAGAGATAGCGATAGAGCTTGGTGCATCAGATGTACATATAACTGTCGATTGCCCACCAAGGGCTAGGGTAAAAGGAAAGTTTGTAAATCTTAGGGAAGATAGTTTGACTCCTCAAGATACGGAAGATATGTCCAGGGAAATAACTGGATCTAGGAAGTTTAAGAGATTGCAAGAACATGGAGAGGTTGATTTTTCTGTGTCTATTGATAACGGAGATAGATTTAGGGTTAATGCATATAAACAAAGAGGTTATTACGCAATAGCAATAAGAACAATAACAGCAACGATACCAACATTTAAAAATTTAGGATTACCAGATGTTATATCTACATTTTCAGAAAAACACAAAGGACTAGTTTTAGTAACAGGACCTACAGGAAGTGGAAAGAGTACAACTTTAGCAAGTTTAATAGATATAATAAATACGAATAAAGAAAGACATATAATAACATTAGAAGATCCTATAGAGTATGTACATAATCATAAAAAAAGCATAGTTAATCAAAGAGAAGTTGGAAGTGATACTGAAAGTTTTAGTTCAGCGCTTAGGGCAGCACTTAGACAAGACCCAGATGTTATTTTGGTAGGTGAGATGAGAGATCCTGAAACTGTTTCGATAGCACTAACAGCAGCAGAAACAGGACATTTAGTTTTTTCTACTTTACATACAATAGGGTCAGCGAAAACTATAGATAGAATAGTAGATATGTTCCCAGCTGAACAGCAGCAACAAATAAGAACACAGTTATCTACTGTTTGTGAGGGTGTAGTATCTCAACAATTGATACCGACGATAGATGGAAGAAATCGAGTGGCAGCTCTTGAAGTTATGATAGCAACATCAGCTATAAGAAATTTAATAAGAGAAAATAAAACATATCAAATACAAAATATAATACAAACAGGATCTAAATTAGGTATGCAGTCTATGGATCAGGAACTTGCTAGTTTATATAGACAAGGAAAAATATCGAGAGAAAGTGTACTTAGTAGATGTACTGATTATGAATATACATCAAGGATAATTGGTGGAAATAACTATTAGTATTTATATAAAAAATTTATATGTCTAGTTAGGGGGGGCTGGTATTAAAGAAAAGTTAAAAAATATAAAGGGCATCACTATTATTGAAGTTATTATAGCTATTTCTATAATGATTTCAGTTATACTTATTGGATATAACATTATAAATGGAATTACTAAAACTACTAAAAGTCAAAGTATTATTACCGGATTTCAACAGTCTGCTAATTTACTTAATAAATACTTAAGTAAGGATTTAGAGAAAAGTAAAGAAGTAAAGATTACTGATAATGGAAAATCTAGTTATAGCTATGATATAAAAATGTATGATGATACTGTAATTAAATATGTGACATACAAAGATGGATTAAATTATACAGTAGAGAGGCAGAAAGATGGAGTTAAATTTGAAATAATAAATAAACAACCTATTTTAAATAAAGAAAGACCTTTTTCAATAGATTTGGACAAAGAAAATAATTTATATAAAGTAGGTATTTATATAGAAAAAATGATATATATAGATTTGATGTATCACCTAAAATTAGCACCCCAATTGTTATAGAAGATATAGCTAATACAGATATAATAATTGAAACAGATGATGATATCTATGAAGCTAATATTTCAGTAGGAAATGAAATTTTTAAGATAGATAAATTTTCAGATAAAGAGTATAAACCTGTAAAAATTATTATAGATTTTGAAAATGAAGAAATTGAAATAATAGATATCCTTAGTAATCAAAGGTGGACACTAAATCCAGAGATTTTTAAAAGTAAGTTCAAAGAAAAATATATAAAAACTTCTGAAATTAAAGTTTCATCAAATGGTGACTTTATAATTAAATCTCCTAATGTATCTATAAAAGGATATGGTGATATAGACATTAAAGATGTAATTAATTCAAAAGATAATAATGATGGTTGTATTATTAAGATAAAAGAAGGAAGGGAAATAAAAAACATATCTTTTAATATGGATATACATGGGACGACTAAAATGATATTTAAATAGTAAAATAAAGTTTAAAATATATATTTCTAATAGAAAGGGATAGTAAATGTGCAAGAAATTAAAGAATAATAAAGGTTCTACACTAACATTAGCTATATTTGCACTAGTATTGATTACTATATTTATAGGTATGATTTACAGCCAAATATATAATCAAATAAAGCTAAATAAAAGCACAGAGGCTTATATAGGAGAAAAATATTTGGCTGAATCTGGGGTAGAAATTGGACTTTCAGAATATTTAAAAACAATAAGATTAGATGGAAGTGTTACTGAAAATAAGATGGATAGGTTGCCCTTAGAAATAGTTAAGCAATATTTACTACAAGCTAAATATATAAATAATAATAGTGGTAATATTGAAGATGGTATCAATAATATATTGCAAAAAATAGAATCTAAAAATCCTGATTTAGTAGAAATTAAAAAGTTGATTGAAACGCTATTGAATTCACCAAATCTAGGATCTAACAATCATGAAAAAAGATTAGTTAGAGAAGAAATATTGATTGCGAAAGAATACTTATCAAGCATTATGTTTGGTAATCAAAACCCTGTAATAAATATTAAATATATAATAGGTAAATGCATAAGAAATATGGATTTATGCGTAAGGGATATGAATAATAATTTTAAAATATCATCGACAGATAAAGAAGCTCATAACTATATTAGGGATATAAAGAATAAATTACTAGATATAAATAATAACATACAAAATTTTATAGGTAACCCTCATAGCATACAAAACTTAAGAATTTACATAAATGAACTAAATAAAAGCATAGAGAATATAAAAAAAATAAAAGATATAAAAGATTTTAATATATTAAATCAAGCAGATATGAAAAAGATATATGGAAACTACTTAACAGAAGATTTATTTAACATTTTTTTAAATAGGATAAGTACTATAAGTTTAGAATTAGAACTTTTAAAAGAATATATACAAAATGAGCTATCAAAATTAGATCCCAACTTAGCTCCGGATAATAAATTATACTTATATGTTGATGATGAATTAGGATGTACAGGAAAAGAAGGAAGAGATTTTAAAAGTAAAATATCAATATATGATGATAGAGAATATGATAGGTCATTTATAAAAGAAGAAACAAGCACTAAATATGAAATACTTAAGGAAGGTGCTTATATAAAAATTCCAATTAAAATCGAAAGTATATCAGGAAAATACAAAATAGAATCAAAGATAAATGTTGTAGTAGATAAAATAATGTCTGACAAAAACTATAATATTAAATATGAAGTAATTAGTTGGGATAAAAAATAAAGGGATAGGTGGATAATTTAAAATGGAATATATAATACAAATATATGTATTTATAGTTGGAGTGATATTTGGAAGTTTCTTCAATGTATGTATATTTAGAATACCAAATAATCAATCAATATCAAATCCGCCATCGCACTGTTATTATTGTAATAATAGACTAAAAGTATTAGATCTAGTACCAATACTAAGCTGGGTATTCTTAAATGGGAAATGTAGATACTGTGGTCAAAAGATATCTCCAAGATATCCACTAATAGAGCTATTAACAGGTATATTATTTGTATTAATATATAATGTATATGGACTAAACTATATAACTCTATATTATTTAGTATTAATATCACTACTTATAATAGTAACTTTTATAGATATAGACCACTTTATAATACCAGATAGTCTAATAATATTTGGATTAATATTTGCAGTATTATTTAATTTAACAGGTCAAGGAATAGCACTAAAAGACAGTATATTAGGAGCACTAATATGTGGCGGGGGAATGCTAATACTTATAAATTTAATAGAATTTATAGTTAAAAAAGAAGTAATGGGCGGAGGAGATATAAAACTCTTTTTTATGACTGGTTTATTCCTTGGAATAAAGGGGGGACTTTTAACAATACTTCTAAGTATATATGTAGGTGCGATTTATGGTATAGGAGTAGTAATATATAGTAAAATAAAGAAACTAGATTACAACTCAATGATACCTTATGGACCATTTATATCTGTAGGTGCATTAATAACAGTTCTATGTGGAACTAATATAATAAACTGGTATTTAGATATATTGGCTTAATGAAAAAGGATAATAGAACTAACGATTATCTTTTTTATATAATAAATAATATATTGAATTAAAGATGTGAAATAAGGTTAATACTAATATTAACCCTACTATTATATAAAATTATGATTTATATAATAGGAATTTCTATAATTTTAGCGTATTTAGCAGACAAATGCTTATATAAAATATGCAAAGAAATAATAAAAACTAAGTATATAACATCATTTATATACGTAAGTATAGTATTAACTACAGTATTAATTTATTATAAATATCAATCAACATCAGATTTTATTAAATACATATTATTATTACCATTTATAATAATTATCTCAATAATAGACTATAAAACAACATACATATATGATATAACATTAGTTAGTGGTATAATTGTTCAAGGTGCAATTTTCCTAATAACAATAAATTCTAAAGAAGAATTGATAAACTATATAGTAGCATTATTAATAGGGCTAACGATACCATTTGTATTAGCAAAAACAACCAAAGGATTAGGAGAAGGAGACATAGGCTTATTTGGCTTATGTTGTTTTTCGTTGGGATACAATTATAGTTTTTATTTGATTATTTTATCTTTTATTTTAGCTTCTATATATTGCATGTATTTAATTTTAATAAAAAAAGGTAAAATAAGAAAAATACCATTTGCACCATTTATATCATTAGCAACGATTATGATAATGTTAACAAAATACGATTTATTAAATTTTTATTTTTATAATATCGATCGATTATTTTGAACCATGTATGGGCGAAGTAAAATTTCACATAATCAACAATTAAAGGAGGAGACGAAATGTACGTAATAGTAGGGTTAGGAAATCCAGGAAAACAGTATGATAAGACAAGACACAATGTTGGTTTTGATGTTATAGATATGTTGGCGAAGGAATATAGCATAAGTGTGACGAAGATAAAACATAAGGCTTTAATTGGAGAAGGAAGAGTAGGAGCAGAAAAGGTTTTATTAGTTAAGCCACAAACATATATGAATCTAAGCGGAGAAACTTTAATAGATATATACAAATACTATAAAGTAGATTTGAGCAATATAATAGTAATATATGATGATATCGATTTAGACGTTGGAAAAATAAGAATAAGAAAAAAGGGTAGTGGTGGAACTCACAATGGTATGAGATCAATCACTAAATGCCTTGGGTCAACAGATTTCCCAAGAGTAAGAGTTGGTGTTTCTAAACCAACGCCAGGACAAGACCTAGCTGACTTTGTATTATCAAGGTTTAGAAAAGAAGAAGCTATTGATTTAGCAACAGGGTTAGAAAAGGCCTGTAATGCCGTAGATTGCATTATAAGAGAAAATATAGATTTATCTATGAATAAGTATAACGGATAGCAAGAGGGGGATTTAAATGAAAGAAGATGTTTTTATATACCCTTTGCAAAATTCAAAAGAATATAAAGATATAATAAATTGCATACAAAAAAATAAAGGATCATTACTAATTAATGGTCTTTTACCAATGCAAAAACCTCATATAACATATTCTATATTTAGAGATTTAGATAGACAAATCGTATTTGTAGCAAATAGCGATTTAGAAGCTAAAAAAATATATGAGGACTTAAGTTTTTATATGAAAGATAAGGTAGAGTATTTAGGATTTGGAGATATTCACTTTTATCATTTAGATGCAAAGGATAGAAATGAAGAAGCTAAAAAATTAAAGGTGTTGCTAAAATTAGCTAAAGGTGAAGATATAATTTTAGTAACATCTATTGAAGCTATTCTGAAAAAATATACACCTAAGGATATATTATTAGAAAATATATCTACTTATAAGATAGGGGATATTATTAATTTAGAAAAATTAAGTGAAAAATTAGTTTCATTAGGTTATGAAAGAGTATCAGCAATAGAAGGATTTGGACAATTTAGTATAAGAGGAGGAATAGTAGATATTTTCTCTCTAGAATATACAAACCCAATTCGTATGGAATTATTTGATGATGAGATAGATTCTATACGAACTTTTGATGTATTTTCACAAAAATCTATAGAGAAGATAAAAGAGTTTTCTATAACTCCGTCTAGGGAATTTATATACCCTCCTATAACTGAAGATGCTGCTAACAGAGTAAAAAAAGATACTACAAAAAATACTAATGAAGATGTATTTAACGATATAGATAATATACTTAGTAAAACTTATTTTGAAGGTATAGAAAATTATATAGATTATATTTATACAGACGAGAATAAAAGTTTATTTACTTATTTAAAGGATGATGCAATCGTATTTTTCAATGATATAAGCAGAACAAAAGAAAGATGCGAAAATTACACTAATGAATTTAGAGAAAACTATAAGCTAAACCTTGAAAGAGGATTAGCTATAAAAATCAAGGTAAACTACTATATGGTTATAGTGATTTAGAGTTTATTTCAGAAAATAAAAAATTAGTATTAAACACACTACTGCCAAAACCTATAAATGATTTTAATATAAAATCTATTGTTAATTTTGAATGCAGAGAAATACCAAATTTCAATGCTAAATCTGAGGTTTTAGTTGAAGAATTAAATAGGTTAAAATATAACGGTTATAAAATTATTTTAGCGACGAATACATCAGATAGAGCTAAAAAATTACATTCTGATTTATTAGATTTAGGTTTAGAATCTATAATAGCTAAAGATAGGGATATGGAGTTAAAGTCTTCTCAAATAGTAATTATACCTGCTCGTATAAGTAATGGATTTGAGTATAAGTCTATAAAATTTGCAATTATTACTGATAATGAAATGATAGGTGTTCATAAAAGAACATCAACTTCAAAATCAAGTAAGGCTAAAAAAGGTAAAAAAATAGAATCATTTATGGATTTAAATGTTGGTGACTATGTAGTTCATGAAAATAGCGGTGTTGGTAGATACACAGGTATTGAACAGATTACTGTTAATTCTATTAAAAAGGATTACATGAAAATAGTTTACCAAGGTGGAGACAATTTATATGTACCAATAGATCAAATGGACAAGGTACAAAAATATATAGGTGCAGATGTTGAAAAAGTTAAATTAAATAAGCTTGGAACAAACGAATGGAGCAGGGCTAAAGCTAAGGTTAAAAAAGAAATAGAAGATATGACAAAAGATCTTATAGAACTTTATGCTAAACGTGAAAAAGTAAAAGGATATAAGTTTGATAAAGATACACCTTGGCAAAGTGAGTTTGAATCGTTATTCCCTCACCAGGAAACAGATGATCAATTAAAGGCTATCGAAGAAACTAAAAAAGATATGGAATCAGACAAAGTCATGGATAGACTTATCTGTGGAGATGTTGGATATGGTAAAACTGAAGTGGCTATAAGAGCAATATTTAAAGCTTGTATGGAACAAAAGCAAGTTGCAGTATTAGTTCCTACGACAATACTTGCTCAACAACATTATAATACATTTAAAGAAAGATTTGAGAATTATCCAATAAGGGTAGAAGTTTTAAGTAGATTTAAAACTCCAAAGCAACAAAAACAAATTATAGAAGATGCTAAAAAAGGTTTAGTAGATGTTTTAATAGGTACTCATAGAATAGTATCTAAAGATATAACTTTATCTAATTTAGGACTTGTAGTTATAGATGAGGAGCAAAGATTCGGAGTTAGACATAAAGAAGCACTAAAACAAATAAAATCAACTGTAGACGTGCTTACATTGTCTGCTACGCCTATTCCAAGAACACTTCATATGTCTCTTAGTGGAATAAGAGATATGAGTGTTATAGAAGAACCTCCTCAAGAAAGACATCCAGTAATTACTTATGTTACAGAAGGTAAGGAAAGTATAATACAAGATGAGATTGAAAAAGAATTAGGTAGAGGTGGTCAAGTATTCTTTGTATATAATAGAGTTGAACGTATAGAAGAAATGGCTAGTATGATACAAAAATTAATACCTGATTCAAGGGTTGCTGTAGCACATGGAAGAATGACATCTAAGGCACTTGAAAATATAATTTTAGGATTTTTAAACAAGGAATTTAATGTATTAGTTTGTACAACTATAATTGAAACTGGTATGGACATATCAAATGCTAATACTATGATTGTATATGATGCAGATAAAATGGGGCTAGCACAGCTTTATCAGCTAAGAGGTAGAGTTGGAAGAAGTTCTAGACAAGGTTATGCATATTTAATGTATGAAAAAGATAAAGTGCTTAGCGAAATAGCGGAGAAAAGACTAAAGGCTATAAGAGAGTTCACTGAATTTGGATCAGGATTTAAAATAGCTATGAGAGACCTTGAAATAAGGGGAGCAGGTAATATATTAGGATCTCAACAACATGGTCATATGGCAGTAATAGGGTATGAATTATATGTCAAGATGTTAAATGATGCTATTAAGAAAGTTAAAGGTGAGCCAATAGTTGAAGAGCTAGATGTAGAAATTGATTTAAGTGTAAATGCATATATACCAGATACTTATATTACTGATGAATTATTAAAAATAGAAATGTATAAAAAGATTGCTTCTATAGAAAATAAAGATGATATGAATGATGTATCTGAAGAGTTAGAAGATAGATTCTCAGATATACCAAAAGCAGTTCAGTGTCTGTTAAAGATAGCTTATATAAAAACGTTATGTAAAAAGCTTAAAATAGAAAAAATAAGACAAGTTAAAGATGAAATATTATTAATTCCTACAACTAGATACAAGACAAAGGAAAAAGTAGGGTATAATATAGTTACAGAATTGGAAGAACTATTAGAAAAAATGTGTAGTGTTAAATAACTTAATAACAGAAAGGGTGTTTTAATTTGAAGAAGATAATGGCAATAGCTATGTCTATAATGTTAGGGGTGTCTATGACTGCTTGTAGTAGCGGTCCTAAGAACGATGATGTTGTAGCGACAGTAAATGATAAGAAGATAACTGTTGCGGAGTATAAAAAGGCTTTAGATTTAAATAAGCAAGCTACTGAGTCTATGTATGGAGAAAGTATATGGGACATGGAAGTAGAAAAAGGTAAAAAATATAAAGAGTTCTTTAAAGATTCAGTTATGGAGCAAATGATAAATACTCAAATATTATTTGAACAAGCTAAGAAAGAAAATTTATTACCATCTAAAGAAGACGTAGATAAGAAATTTAAAGAATTTGAAAAAAGTATAGCAGAAAATAAAGCTTACAAAGAAAATATGAAAAAGCTTGGTATAACGAATGAAGATATAAAGAAAGAGCAAGAAATTGGATTAGCAATACAAAATTATCAAGATAACTTTAAAAAAGTTACAAAAATAAGCGATGAAGATATAAAAAAATATTACGAAGATAATAAAAAAGAATTCTATGAGGATAAAGTTAGAGCATCTCACATATTAATATCTACAGTTGATGAAAATAACAAACCTCTTTCTGAAGCTAAAAAGGCAGAAGCTAAAAAGAAAGCTGAAGATATACTTAAGAAAGCTAAAAATGGAGAAGAATTTGCAACTTTAGCAAAAGAGTACTCAGATGATAAAGGATCAGGTGCTAAGGGAGGAGATTTAGATTTCTTTGAAAAAGGAGCAATGGTTCCTGAATTTGAAGCTGCTGCTTGGGGATTAAAAGTAGGTGAAATATCTGAATTAGTAGAAACTCAATTTGGATATCATATAATAAAAGTAACTGATAAATCACAAAAACAATTAACTTTTGATGAAGTTAAAGATACTATAAAAGACAAATTATTAGGCAATAAATATACAGAAACTATTAAGAAATTAACAAAAGATGCAAAAATAGAAAAAAATGAAAAATCAATAGAGAGTGTAAAATTCTAAAAATAAAAAGCTATGTTTAGTAAAACATAGCTTTTTTGTATAATTTTCTTTTCATTGGTAAAAATAAGCTTAAAGTTACTAATGGAGGGATCAATTTAATGAGAGCGACAGGGATTGTTAGAAGAATAGATGACTTAGGAAGGGTTGTAATTCCTAAGGAGATAAGAAAGACTCTAAGAATTAGAGAAGGAGATCCGCTAGAGATATTTACAGCGAAAGATGGAGAAGTAATATTAAAAAAATACTCACCAATAGGAGAGTTAAATGAATTTTCTCAAGAATATGCAGAAACTTTAGGAGAAACTTTAGGCTATGGAGTTTTAGTTACGGATTTAGATTCTATAATAGCTGTTTCAAAATTATCCAAAAAAGACTATAAAGAAAAAAGCATAAGTGATGAACTTGAACAGCTAATAGAAAATAGAGAAGTAAAACATAGCGATAATAGTAAAATATTAGCTTTGCATAAAGACGATACAATGGAGTATACTAGTCAGGTAATAATGCCGATAGTTAGTTCTTCAGGAGACTGCATAGGATCTATAATACTAGTTTCTAAAGAGTCAAATGCGTTATCTGAAGGTGAAGAAAAAATATTAAAAATAGCTGCTAATTTCTTAGGAAAACAAGTTCAATAGTTATTTTAAAATAAGACCCTAAATTTTTAGGGTCTTTTAAAGTTATAGTAATATATTGAATAAGTTGTTGAATATATGATATATTAAAGTTTGTTATATAAATAAGATGGAGGTTATGTTATGAATAATAACAAGAATAAAGACTCATTCTTAAAAGGCGCCTTTATACTTGGAGCGGCAGGTATAATCGTTAAAATAATAGGTGCATTTTTCAGAATTCCTCTTGGAAACTTAATAGAGGAAGAAGGTATGGGATATTATCAAGCAGCGTATCCTGTGTATACTTTATTTTTAACATTAGCAACAGCGGGTTTTCCAACTGCACTTGCTAAATTAGTTTCAGAAAAATCAGCAATTGGTGATTATAAAGGAGCGCATAAGATATTTAAGGTGTCATATACAATATTATTTATGACAGGACTTATAGCATTTGCTATATTTTTCTTTGGTGCGAATTACATAGTAAACAATATAATAAAAAATCCAGGTGCATATTATGCAATGATTGCAATTTCACCAGCGCTTTTATTTGTGCCTGTGATGTCTTCTTATAGAGGGTATTTTCAAGGTAGAAAAGAAATGACAAAAATAGCAGTTTCTCAAATCGCGGAGCAATTTTTCAGAGTTGCTTTAGGGTTAGGATTAGCATATTATCTAATGAATTCTAATGGTCCTGAATTAGGAGCTGCAGGTGCAATAACTGGGGCTACTATAGGAGCTATAGTTTCTATAATTTACTTAATTTTAGCTTACTTAAGAGAAGGAAAGCAACGTAAGGCTGAGATAAAAGCAAGTAAGCATTTCAAGGACGAATCTGTTTCTAGAATATTAAAGAAAATCTTAGTAGTTGCAATACCTATAACAATAGGTGCATCAGTTATGCCTTTAGTTAATATGGTAGATATTGTTATAGTTATAAGAAGACTTGCTGTAGCAGGGTTCACTGTTGATCAAGCAAACGCAATGTTTGGTCAATTAACTGGGTTTGCTATGGCAATAATAAACTTACCATCAGTAATAACTATTGCAATGAGTATGAGTTTAGTGCCAGCTATATCTGAATCATATGCAGTAGGCAACAAAGCAAAAGCTAAAAAAGATATAAAAAGTGCTATAAAAGTAACATCATTAATGGTACTTCCAGCAGCATTTGGTATTGCAGCACTTGCATCACCTATAATGAGGCTTTTATATCCAAGTCAACCACCAATGGTGGGAACTTTACTTTTAGTTCTTACTCCTTGTGTAGTGTTCTTAGGATTAATGCAAACTATGAATGGTATACTTCAAGGTATGGGAAAACCAATGGTTCCAGTTATAGCATTAGGTGTAGGTATGTTATTTAAAATAGTTATAAGTTATACTTTAACAGCTATACCAGAAATAAATGTATTTGGTTCTGCATTAGGAACAGTATCGGCTTACTTAATAGCAGTTTTAATAGAATTATCTTATATAAAAAAATCAACACATATAAAATTCTCACCTAACGAGTTTGTTATAAAACCATTAATAACAGTTATAACTATGTTTGTTGTAGTTAAGCTAGGGTATGGATTACTAAGTGGAATAATCGGTGGTAAATTAGCAACTGTTATAGCAATTGCAATAGGTGCAGTTGTTTACGGATTAGTACTATTATTCATAGGTGGAATTAAAAAAGAAGAAGTATTAACTATGCCAAAAGGTAATAAGATTTATAAATTACTTAAAAAACTTAACCTTATGAGATAGAAAAAACAATAGAAATGCAAGCAAAGGGAATAATTATATGTAGAAAATTTCCTTTGTTTGTGTTATTAAATAAGTAAGAGGAGTTATGATATGGGAAAAATAAGTATTGTAGGACTTGGACCAGGAGATTATTCTCTAATAAGCCAAGGCGCATTAGAAGCTTTACAATCAAGTTCTAGAATTTTTCTAAGGACAGAAAAACATCCTACTGTGGACAAGCTTAAAGAAACTATAAAATATATTTCTCTAGACCATTTTTATGATAGCGAAGAAAATTTTGAAAATGTATACAGCAAAATTTCTAAGTTTATCGTAGAAGCATCTAAGGATGGAGATTTAGTATATGCAGTACCAGGCCATCCAAGGGTCGCAGAAAAGACTGTAAGCATAATAGAAAGACTAGCTAAGCAAAACAACATAGAAGTGGAAACAATAGCTTCTATGAGCTTTGTAGACGCGATGTTTAATTATTTAGCTATAGACCCAGCAAATGGGTTTAAATTACTAGATGCTTTTGAAATAGAAAATTCATATATAGACACAGATACTAACATGATAGTAACTCAAATATATGATCATTTTATAGCATCAAATATAAAGCTAAAATTAATGGAATATTATGATTATGATCAAGAAGTATGTATAGTAAATGGTGCAGGTGTTAAGAATCTAGAGAGTAAGAAGTATGTTCCATTACATGAACTAGATAGAAGTGAAAATTTATTTAGTTATTTAAGCAGTTTATATATACCAAAAAGTACTAAAAAGATGTATAATACAGTACATGAGCTAGAAAAAATAATGAGCATATTAAGAGGTCCATCTGGATGTGATTGGGATAAAAAACAAACACATGAATCGCTAAAAAAATACCTTATAGAAGAAAGCTATGAGCTTTGCCAAGCTATTGACAATGATGATGTAGATGAGATCATAGAAGAATTAGGAGATATTATACTACAAGTAATATTCCACTGTCAAATAGGGCAAGAAGAAGGATTTTTCGATTTAAAAGAAGTTATAAATGGAATATGTACAAAGCTTATACATAGACATCCTCATGTTTTTAATGGACAAGACTTAGATATGTCTAATTTTGAAAAGACTTGGGAAGAATTAAAGCAAGAGGAAAAAGGTGAAACTAGTATAACTGATGGATTAAAGAGGATACCAACGTATTTACCAGCACTTTTAAAGGCTGACAAGGTTCAACATAAAGCAGCACTTGTTGGATTTGATTGGGACAAGATAGAGGATGTATTTAAAAAAATTGAAGAAGAATATCAAGAATTACTTGACGAATGCAAAGCAGGAAATATAAAATACATAAAGGAAGAACTAGGAGATTTATTATTTTCTATAGTAAATTTAGCTAGATTTTTAAATATAAACCCAGAAGAAGCCTTGAACTGTACAAACCAAAAATTCATAAATAGATTTGAATTTATGGAAAAAAGTGCAATGAATCTAAATAAAGATTTTGAAAAAATGACACTTGAGGAAAAGGACAAACTTTGGAATAAGGCTAAAGCCAACAAACTATAAAATAAATTTGTCAAAAATCTAGAATTTTTATTAAAATTAAATTCTATATTATAAAAACTTTAGGAGGTAGTATCGTGAACAAAGCTGAATTAGTATCAAAAATAGCTGAGAAAAGTGAATTAACAAAGAAGGAAGCAGAAGCTGCATTAAACGCTTTTATGAAATCTGTTGAAGAAGCATTAGTAGAAGGTGAAAAAGTTCAATTAGTTGGATTTGGAACATTCGAAACAAGAGAAAGAGCTGCTAGACAAGGTAGAAACCCAAGAAACCCAGAAGAAGTTATAGAAATACCAGCTTCTAAAGCTCCAGTATTCAAAGCTGGAAAAGGGCTTAAAGATATAATAAATGGATAATTAATTAGTGAAAAAAGTGTGGGATAATTACCACACTTTTTCTGTATAATGATATAATAGCAAAAGTTACAACTTAGGAGGATGAAATATGAGATTAGATAAATTTTTAAAAGTATCAAGAATAATAAAAAGAAGAACTGTAGCTAAAGATGCATGTGATAAAGGAATAGTTACTATAAACGGAAAAGTAGCTAAATCTTCATCAGAGGTTAATATAGGAGATTTATTAGAAATAAAATTCGGGGAAAAAATAATGAAATTTAAAATAAATGAAATAAGAGAGCATGTACTAAAAAATGATGCCAAAGAAATGTATGAGATAGTAGAATAAATTTAGTATTCCCGCAGTATATTTATAGTAGTATGAATTGAAATATTAACTGGGGGGATCTTATGGAACATAATATAACATTGAAAGAAAGAGAAAACTTAGTTATTTCGGGTGTAGAGCATATATATTCTTTTAATGACAAAAAGGTAGAAGTAAAAACTTCTGCAGGTGAAATGGTAATAGAAGGTGAGAACCTAGACATGAGCAAATTAAGCATAGATGAAAATATTATAAGTGTAACTGGAACAATAAATTCTATAGTATATGCTAAACCTAAACAGCCACAAGAAAATTTCTTTAAGAAAGTATTTAAGTAGATGATGCCATTTACTCAAGATGCAAGTTCTTTCTATGCAACTATTTATGGTGGAATAGTTATAGGTTTACTATTTGATATTTACAGGGCTCTAAAATCCAATTTTAAGTTTATGAAATACTTCTCAGTAGTATTTGATGCAATATTTTGGATTTTAGCTACCTTGGTAATATTTATAACAGTAAATACTGTAGAATCTTTTGAACTTAGATATTATCATTTTGTGGCATTATTTATTGGTTTTATCTTATATTACAACACCGTAAGTAAATTTATTTTATCAATAATAAATAAAATAATTTATTTAATAACAAGTTTTTTCATAAAAACTGTAAAATACATAGTCAGTATTTCAAACAATTTGTATTACATTATAATCTACTCAATTCACTTTTTATTTGATATGATATTTTATATACCTAATATGATTTTAGCAACTAAGAGTGCTGTAAAAAGAAAATCTAAAAGTAAAATAAAAAGAAAAAGGGTGTAGATTAGATATGAACATAAGAAAAAAATTTTCTGGTCAGTTTGCGGTTATGTCTGTATTTGTACTTTGTATCTGTGTAAGTTTAATAACGGGGTTTATATTTCAACTTACAAAGTTAAAAGAGTATAAAGGTGAGATAGCAAGCTTAAACAAACAAATAAGTGAGACTAAAGAAGAAATAAAAAATCTTAAAAAAGTAGATAATACTCAAGACTTAGAAACCGTTGCAAGAGAAAGATTAAATATGGTTAAGCCAGATGAAACTATATATATTGACATGGGAAGAAGGTAACTTAGTTGCCTTCTTTTTACATAATTAAGTATTCTAACTAAACAAAAGATAAGGAGAGAAGTAATGAAAGTAGGAGCTGTAGATATAGGTACTAATTCAATGAGATTATTAATAGCAGATTATATAGATGGTAAAATAATAAATAGAGAAAAGTTTGTTAATACAACTAGAATTGGGCAAGGTGTAGATGAAAATGGATATATAGGAGAAGATGCTATACAAAGAAATATAGATGCTTTAAAAGAATTTGCACTTACTTGCAAAGAACAAGAATGTGAGTATATATATTGTATGGGAACATCTGCGCTTAGAGATAGTAAAAATGGAGATTATTTTGTAGACTTAGCTAAAGAAAAGACGGGGATAGATGTTGAGATAGTAAGTGGTAGTAAAGAGTCCAATCTAGGCTTTAAAGGGGTATTAGAGGGATTAGAAGATAAAAAAGATATATTAGTTATAGATATAGGTGGAGGATCCACAGAATTTATTATAGGAGATAGAGATGGAATAAAGTTTGCAAAAAGTGAAAATGTAGGTGCTCTTAGAATTACAGAAAAGTTTTTAAAAAAAGATCCTATATGTGAGGTAGAATTTGAAGATATGTCTAATTTTATATTGAATGAAATTAGAGATACCTTAAAATATATTAAAGAAAAGAAAATAGAAAAACTTGTGGGTATCGGTGGAACAATAACTTCTCTATCGGC
Source organism: Clostridium sp. CCUG 7971 (assembly GCF_017590215.1). Classification (GTDB taxonomy): domain Bacteria; phylum Bacillota; class Clostridia; order Peptostreptococcales; family Peptostreptococcaceae; genus Faecalimicrobium. The sequence goes on along the minus strand of NZ_JAFFPK010000042.1, from coordinate 36,764 downwards.
GATGAACCAGAAATTAGAAGTATATTCTATGGAAAAGGTACATAATAGTAGTATAAGTAATGAGGATATAAAAACAATTCTACAAAATTTAAAGAAAATGACATTAAATGATAAAAAAACATTAAAAGGCTTACAACCTAAAAGAGCGGATATTATAACAGCTGGTGTAAAAATATTAAATATAATAATGGAAAACCTAGAAATAGAAAATATAACAGTAAGTGAATACGATAATTTGGAAGGCTTAATATGTCAAAAGTTACAAAAAATGTCTTAATATTTTAGGACAAGCAAAACCGAATATGACAAAAAAAAATCCCCCTCTTTGCTACAATTTCTTTATAAGCAAATGAGGGGGAGATTTTTTATGGAGAAAACTGTAGCGAGTGTAAAAAATAAAAACTTAGATTTAAAGAACATAAAGATAAAAAGATATATTGATGCAAATACAATTTTATTTGTTATAATGGGATTTCTATTAAGTAGATCTATATTAATAGGGTCAATAGCTCCATTGGGAGTGGCATTTTTCTTATATATATCAAAAACGGAAAGATATAAGCTACCAGTATTTATATCTGTGTTAGCAGGGACATTTTTATCGGCTAATAGTATGTCCTACAATCTTAAATATACAGTATGCCTATTTATACTTTTGATTATTAGCAAGAAGCTAAAAGGTGTAACCTCTATATTAAAGTTAGCATTTATAGGTAGTGCAATAATTATACCTATATCTATAGGACAAGCATTTTTATCTGATACTTATATGTACGATATATTTTTAGCTTTTATTGAAAGTGTAATTACTTTTATAGCTACGTATATATTTTCATTTGGAATAGGATTATTAACTAATTCAAATAATAGGATATCAGTTAAGGTTGAAGAAGCTATATCTATAAGTTTAATAATGACTTTTAGCATAATTGGAATAGGCGATATATCATTATTAGGTGTTTCTTTTAGAACTGTTTTAGCGACTGTATTAATTTTAGTGTCTGCAATTTTAGGAGGCTCGCCTATGGGTTCAGCTTCTGGAGTAATAGTTGGAATAGCATTTATAATAAATAATGTAGGTTCAGTTATATACATGGGAATCTACTCTTTTGCGGGGCTTGTAGGTGGAGCTTTTAGTAAATTAAATAAATATTTTTGTATATTAGGATATATATTAAGCTGGATAATAATTTATGCATATACCTCTGGAATTACTTCGAATTTAACACAGATTAGAGATATGCTAATAGCTTGTTTAATTGTAGTTTTATTACCACAGAAGTTTTTTGCTAAAATTGAGAAGCTTGTAAGAACAAATATAACCTCAAATGAAGTAATATATGATTATATAATGAGAAGTAAAAATTTAACTAACAATAGACTTATAAATATGTATAAGGCATATGATGAACTTGCTTATACATTTGATAAGATAAGAGAAAAAGAAAAGGTAATAGACCAAAGAGATATTGCAACTGTTGTTGATATGATACATAACGATGAGTGTAGAAATTGTGGAATGAAAAGACGTTGTTGGGAAATGAAATTTAACCATACTTATAGCTTAATGTATGAAATTTTAGAAAAGCTAGAGGAAAATGGAGAAATAACTATAGATGATGCATCGGATGAATTTATTAAAGAATGTATAAAGCCAGAAGCGATAATAAAGGTATCAAATTACTATTACAAAATGTTTGCAATAGATTATAATTGGAATCTGAAGTTTTCGGAAAGTAGAAAGCTAATATCTAATCAAATTAGAAGTATATCTAAATCTATTGAATCATTATCAAATGATTTAGAAAGTAGCATAATTTTAGATATAGAAAAAGAAAAGAGCATACATGATCATTTAGAAAGAAATAACATACAGGTTGATAGAGTAAGTTATATAAGTAAGGGTGAAGATGATTTTGAAATAACTATAGAAAAAACCACTTGTAGTAGTGGTTGTATGTGTGAAAAAAGTCTTATAGAAGTAGTTTCAGATTTTGTTGAAGAAAGTTTATCAGCACAAAAGATAGGATGCCATTCTCTAGGTGAAAGGTGTAAAATAATCCTAACTAAATCACAAAACTATAAAGCTATTACGGAAGTATCTTCTATGTCCAAAGATGGTCATATATTATGTGGAGACAACTATACATATATGGATATAAATGATGGTAAGTATATGATAGCAATAAGTGATGGTATGGGAAAAGGAAAAAAGGCATATGAAGAGTCTGCTATTACTATTGATATATTAGAGAAAATGATGGATGCAAAGATTGAAGATGAAATAATTATAAATACTATAAATAACATGTTATTATTAAAATCTTCAGATGAGATGTTTTCAACTTTAGATTTAGGTATCATGGATTTAAAAAAAGGGTCTTTAGAAACTATAAAGATGGGAGCTTGCTCTACGTATATAAAAAGGGAGAATGAAGATATAGATTTAGTATCATCATCATCTCTTCCGGTAGGAATATTATCAGATATAAAGTTAGATAGAAAAGCTGTTAAGGTGAAGGATGGAGATTATATAATAATGGTTTCTGATGGAATACTTGATGCAGGTAAGAATAAGAACTTAGGCGATAATTGGCTAATTTATTTTATACAAAAGATAGATACTACAAATCCTAAGGAAATAGCAAATCTAATATTAGATAGAGCTATAGAAATACAAGATGGAAATGTTGAAGATGATATGACTGTTTTAGTTACAAAAGTGTGTGCAAGTTAATTATAAATAATATATCAACAAGGTATGGATAAAATGTTAATGAATTGTGGATAAAATTAAATATAGCTAAGAATGTTGGAATTTCAAAGTTCGACAAAATACTACAAATACATTTTTATTTGGATATTTTTGAAAACACCTTAATTAATAGCATTTATTAACAAAAATACGTGGATAAGTTATAAAATATGTTGATAACTGCAAAAAAAGTGTTAATAAACTGTTAGAAATTAGAAAAAGTTAAAAAATAAAGACATTTATATATACTGAAAAAACTAATTTTTTGTCGTAAATCTACCTGTGAATATGTGTATAAATATGTGGATAAGTATTTAATTGATAAAAAATTTCTAATGGTAATAGTTGAATAATATGGACTCAAAAAGCCATCCTAATAGATAAGTAGATTTTATTGAAAGGATGGCTTTTTATGGGTAAAAAACTGTGTAAAGTAATAATACCTTTATGTATATCTATTTTTTGTACTATACCAATGAGCACAAAAACTGATGCACAATGTATTAGCAAAATTAATTATATTACTCGTTTTATGAATAATAACGAAGAAAAAGAAGAACAAGAAAGTAAAAAAGAACAACAAAAACCAAGTATTGATTACACTAAAACTTGTTGGAACTTACAATCATTATATAAAAGTGATGATGAGTGGAAAAAAGAACTTAAATCATTTAGTAAAGATACTAAAGAGCTTAAAAACTATATAGGAAAAGTTACAAAATCGAAAACTCATCTATCTTTTGCTTTAGGTATTAAAGAAAAGCTAGATGTAAGAGTGAATAAACTATCTGCATATGTTAAATTAAAACAAGATACAAATAAAAATTCTTATAAGTATTTAGATTTAAATGATAGCATGGGGAAAGTTTATAAAGAGTATATGGGAATATGTTCAGATTTAGAGTTAGAGATATTAAAATTATCAGATAAAGAATATGAAAAAATAATATCAGATAAGAAGATAAGCAAAAATTATGGCATGTACCTAGGAGATATTAGGAGATGTAAAAAGTATTATTTAGATGAAAAGAGTGAAGATATACTTGCAAATACTTCATCAATGTCTTCTCTCCCAGGACGTCTTTATGATTTATTTAAGAATATGGATAAAAAGACTAATTTAACTCCAGCTGAGTACGCTTCAGCTATGGGAAGTAGTGACAGAGAAGATAGAAAAAAAGCATATCAAAGTGAATTTTTAGCTTATGATGACAATATAAATGTTTTATCAGGCTTACTAATAGGCCAAGTTAAAAAGAATGTATTCTACGCAAGTGAAAGAGGATATGATTCATCTTTAGATATGTATTTAAAGTCAGATGATATAAACACAAAAGTATATGATAAATTAATAGAAACAGTAAGTAAAAACACAGATAGCCTTCATAAGTATGTTAGCCTTAGAAAAAAAGTTTTAAATTTAGATAAGGTATACTATTATGATATGTTTGTTCCTATGTTAGAGCCTATTGATAAAAATATTACCTATGATAAAGGCCAAGGAATAGTATATTCAGCCTTAGCTCCACTTGGAGAAGAATATGGAGATATACTTTATAAAGCATTTAATGAAAGATGGGTAGATGTATATTCTAATGAAAATAAGGTAAGTGGTGCATACTGCTTATCAGTTTACGGAAATCATCCCTATGTATTATTAAATTATAACAATAGTTTAGGTTCAGTATCTACATTAGCCCATGAATTAGGTCACGCGGCATATGAATATATAAGTTCTAAAAATCAAAGTTACTTTAACTCAGATCCATCAATATTTACTCATGAAGTGGCATCTACAACTAATGAGGCATTGTTATATGAGACTCTTATAAAAAATTCTAGTAATGATAAAGAAAAAGCATATTATATAACTCAATATCTAGATTTAATAAAAGATACTTTATATATCCAAACTATGTATGCTGAGTTTGAAAAAAGTATACATGAAATGGTTGAAAAAGGAGAAAGTGTAAACGCCTTAGTATTAGATGACACTTGGGGATCACTTTTACAAAAATATTATGGGAAAGATTATGAGTTAGATCAATTGGCAAAAGTAGGTTGGTCTAGAATACCACATTTTTATAATAGTTTTTATGTATATAAATATGCTACAGGATGTAGTGCAGGAGTTAGTTTTGCACAAGATATATTAACTAATGGACCGGATAATTATATGAATTTCCTTAAACAAGGAGGATCAGATTACCCTATAAATTTACTAAAAAATTCAGGTATCAATTTAACTAGTACTAAACCGATAGAAGGTACTATTAAAAAATTTGATGACTTAGTCAAAGAACTTGAAAAACTAGTGTCAAAATAATTTACATGACAAGTTTAATATATTAGTGTTAAAATATATATCAAAAGTCCTATTTTTAGGGCTTTTTATATATTAAAATAATAGACTCAATTTATTTAGTGGAGGTAATAATTTTATGCAAAGAACGGTTAAGAAGGCTGTAATACCAGCTGCAGGTTTAGGTACTAGATTTTTACCAGCAACAAAAGCACAACCAAAAGAAATGTTACCAATAGTTGATAAACCAACATTACAATATATAATAGAAGAAGCAGTTGCTTCAGGGATAGAAGAGATACTTATAATAACTGGTAGAAATAAAAAATCAATAGAAGATCACTTTGATAAATCTGTAGAATTAGAATTAGAGCTTGAGCAAAAAGGAAAAAAGAATTATTAGATATAGTTCAAGGTATATCTAATATGATAAATATACACTATATAAGACAAAAAGAACCTAAAGGTTTGGGAGATGCAATATACTGCGCAAGACACTTTATAGGAGATGAACCATTTGCTGTAATGCTTGGAGATGATATTGTTGACAATGAAGTTCCTTGCTTAAAGCAACTTATAGATGCTTATGAAGAATATAGAACTACTATACTAGGTGTACAAAAAGTTGATGCAAAAGATACGGACAAGTATGGAATAATAGCAGCAAAGCATATAGAAGATAAAGTTTATAAGGTTAAAGATCTAGTAGAAAAGCCAGAGCCAGGAAAAGCTCCATCTAATATAGCTATACTAGGTAGATACATAATAACTCCTGAGATATTTGAAATATTAGAAGATTTGCCATCTGGAAAGGGTGGAGAAGTCCAACTTACAGATGCCTTAAAAGAACTATCTAGAAAAGAGGCTATGTATGCTTATAACTTTGATGGTAGAAGATATGATGTAGGAGATAAGTTAGGATTTTTAGAAGCTACTGTAGATTTTGCTCTTAAAAGACCAGAACTTAGAGACGGATTTATAGAATATCTAAAAAAAATTAACGATAGGTTTGATAATCAAAAAATAGATAACACTGGGGGAAAGATAAATGGCAAATGTGAAACAAAAAAAGAGAAATAAAGCTATAGCTATATTTATTGTAGCAATTCTTGTAGTATCAAGTATGACGGCACTTTTAAGCGTACTTACATCAATGATGTAGTAAAAAACTGGTCTTTATTTTAAAGATCAGTTTTTTTATTTGATGTATAAATTAGAGTTATTAACAATACTATATTGAAAATACGAACTAATATATCATACTAATTACTTAAAGTGCACATATATGTTTACTAATTAACAAATATAATATATAATTTTCATTAATAAGACTAACTAAGGAGATGAATATATTATTATGGATAGAAATTTAGCATTAGAACTTGTTAGGGTAACGGAAGCAGCGGCATTAGTATCATCGCAATTTATGGGAAAAGGCGATAAAAATGGTGCTGATGGTGCAGCAGTAGAAGCAATGAGAAAAGCTTTTGAATCGGTTAAAATCAATGGAGAAGTTGTTATAGGAGAAGGGGAATTAGATGAAGCTCCTATGTTATATATCGGTGAAAAAGTAGGTATGCAAAATGAAGATAGTATGGAAGTTGACATAGCAGTAGATCCTTTAGATGGAACTACTTTAATAGCGAAAGGTCTTCCAAATGCTATATCAGTAATAGCTATGGGATCTAAAGGGAGTTTATTAAATGCACCAGATACATACATGAAAAAGATTGTAGTAGGTCCAAATGCTAAGGGAGCAATAGATCTAACTAAGAGTCCAGAAGAAAATATTATATCTGTGGCAAAAGCTTTAGGTAAAAAAACAACACAAATGACTATAACAGTTCAAGATAGAGAAAGACATAATGATATAGTTGAAGCTGCTAGGAAATTAGGATCTAGGATCCAAATGTTTGGGGATGGAGATGTGGCAACAGGAATAGCTACTTGTTTCGAAGAAACAGGGATAGATATGATGATGGGTATTGGTGGAGGCCCAGAAGGAGTAATATTAGCTGCAGCTATAAAATGCATGGGTGGAGATATGCAAGGTCAGATATATCCATTAAGTGAGCAAGAAAGAGTAAGATGCCATGAAATGGGTTACTCTGATGAAGATCTTGAAAAAGTTTTAGATATAGATGATTTAGCTAAAGGAGATAATTTATTCTTTGCGGCAACAGGAATTACAGAGGGGGATTTACTAGAAGGAGTAAAACATGTAGGTGGCAATAAAGCTAAGACACAATCTGTAGTAATGAGAGCTAAAACAGGTACAATAAGATTTGTTGATGCAATTCATAGTTTAGATAAAAATGATATATTAGTTGAATTAATGAAAAAATATAATATGGAATAAATTTAAAACTTATAAAATACTAATTAAAATAGACAACATATTTATCGTGTTGTCTATTTTATATGTTAAATGCACATAAATTTTTATAAAAATTAAGTTTAAAATTAAGAAAAGTGTTCAATATATACAAGTAGATGAAAATTAACTTTATTCTTACAATTAGTTTTAATTTTTATTTGTTGACCTTAGTATATGAGTGATGATATTATTAAAATTAATTGTTAAGTAAAACTTTTCTTTTTCACACCTTTAATTTCCAAAAATAATATATGAAAATTATATAATTATATAAATGAAAAATAGATGAGGAGGATTTTTTTGAGTTTAGAGAATATAACACTAGATGAATTAGGCAGTAAGACTTTGCCTCAATTGAAAGAAATAGCTAAGGAATTAGGTATAAAATCAATTAGTAAGTATAAGAAAAATGAATTAATTGAGTTAATAAACGAAAATAATAAAAACAATGCTAAAGAAGAAAAAAAATAGATAAAGAAGAGGGTGTAAAAACAAATAATGTTTTTACAAATGAATCGCAAGAGAATAATAAACAATCAGATAATAGACAAACTCAAAATAGAGCTTATGTAAAGCCTTATGAGAGAAAAGAATCGGATAATAAATATTCTAGAAATACAGAAAACAGATACCAAAGAAATGATAATAGACAACCTAATAACGAAAATAGAAGTCAAAGTATAGATAATAATAACCCAAGAAATAATAATAATAAAAATTATTACACTCCAAAAGTAGTAGATGAGTCTAAAATAGTAGATGAATTCAATACTTCTAAAGATGATGAGGTAATGGGAGTTCTTGAAATATTACCAGATGGATTTGGATTCTTAAGAGGTTCAAATTATTTATCTACAGAAAATGATGTATATGTATCACCATCTCAAATTAGAAGATTTAATATGAAAACTGGTGATAAAGTAAAGGGAATAACTAGACACCCTAAAACTGGTGAAAAATTTAGAGCACTTTTATATGTTCAAAAAATAAATGATGAAAATCCAGATACAGCAATAAAGAGAAGAGCGTTTGAACTGTTAACTCCTATATATCCAGAGGAAAGATTAACATTAGAAAGAAGCCAAAATGATATAGCAACAAGATTAATAGACTTAATATCTCCAATAGGTAAAGGGCAAAGAGGTTTAATAGTAGCCCCTCCTAAAGCAGGTAAGACGAGTCTTCTTAAAAATGTTGCAAATAGCATTGCTAAAAACCATCCTGACGTTGAATTAATAGTACTTTTAATAGATGAAAGACCTGAAGAGGTAACGGATATGAGAGAATCTATAAATGGAGATGTAATTTATTCTACATTTGACCAAGTATCAAGTCATCATGTTAAGGTTGCAGAAATGGTTTTAAATAGAGCTCAAAGATTAGTTGAACATGGAAAAGATGTAGTGATATTATTAGATAGTATTACAAGACTTGCAAGAGCTTACAATTTAACAATATCTCCAACTGGTAGAACTTTATCAGGAGGTTTAGATCCAGGAGCACTTCATGGACCTAAAAAATTCTTTGGAGCTGCTAGAAACATAAGAGGTGGTGGTTCACTTACGATACTTGCAACTGGATTAGTAGAGACAGGGTCTAGAATGGATGATGTAATCTTTGAAGAATTCAAAGGTACTGGTAACATGGAATTAAATTTAGATAGAAAATTAGCTGAAAAGAGAATATTCCCAGCAGTAGATATCTACAAATCTGGAACAAGAAGAGAAGACCTATTACTTACTGAAGAGGAAAAATCTGCATTATGGAGATTAAGAAGAGAAATGAGTAACAATTCTGTACTAGAAGTTACTGATAAAGTTATCGAACTTCTTAAGAGAACTAGAAATAATGATGAGTTTATAAAATCAATAAAAGCACTTTAATAGGAATTCAAAAACTCCTTGAACCAAGAAAAAACTTATGCTATAATGGTGTAGTTGATAATGCAAAACGAAAAATTAATATATTTAATTTATAAAAATAAGAGAAGAGGTGACTAAGAATGCAAAAAGATATACAACCAAAATACCAAGCTGTAGAAGTACGTTGTGCTTGTGGAAACACATTCCAAGCTGGTTCTGTTAAGGACGAGATAAAAATAGAAATATGTTCTGAGTGCCATCCTTTCTATACTGGAAAACAAAAGAATATAGAAGCAGGTGGAAGAATAGACAAGTTCAAGAAGAGATTCAAAATGGACTAGTTTTTATAAAAGTGGAGTTGGGCAGCCAACTCCTATTTTATTGAAATAATGATGATAAATCTTTAATCCTAGTGATTAAATTAAAATATAGATTATTGAAATTCAAGCTAATGAAAAAATAATTATTAAAGAATGGGGGTACTAAGTATGTATAGACCAGTCAATCATGGATATATAGAAGTTGTAATTGGACCTATGTACAGTGGTAAAAGTGAGGAACTTATAAGAAGAATAAAAAGAGCTAAAATAGCAAAGCAAAATATCGTTGTATTTAAACCTAAAATAGATGACAGATATAGTAAAGAAGATGTAGTTTCTCATAGTGGAGACAGTGTAAATGCAATACCGATTAGTAGTCCAAAGGAAATATATGACTTTATAGATAGCAAAACTCAAGTGGTTGGTATAGATGAAGTTCAATTCTTTGATGAAAAAATAGTGGACATAGCAGTAGATTTAGCTGATAAGGGAATAAGAGTAATAGCTGCAGGGTTAGATATGGATTTTAAAGGAGAGCCTTTTGGCCCAACTCCTGAACTTTTAGCTGTTTCAGAATTTGTTGATAAAATACAAGCTATATGCTCTGTATGTGGTCAGCCTGCAACAAGATCGCAAAGGTTAATCAATGGAGAACCAGCAAAATATGACGATCCTATAATACAAGTAGGAGCTGTAGAAAGCTATGAAGCTAGATGTAGAAAATGTCATATAGTATATAATGATGAAAAATAGACTTATTGCAATATATATGTCCCTTTAAAGTTTTACTTTAAAGGGTATTTTTGTATTATAATAAAATATAAGTAGCTTAAGTCTAAATTTAAGAGGTGAGTATATGAAGAAACAAGCTGTCGGGGGGCAAGCTCTAATAGAAGGTGTTATGATGCAGTCTAAAGATAAAAGGGCTGTTGCTGTTAGAAAGAGTGATGGAGAGATTATAATAAAGAAAAATAAAATAAAAAGTTGGATAAGTGAGAAGAATATAGATAAAATTCCTTTTATAAGAGGATCATTTGTATTAATTGAAACCATGATCGAAGGAATAAAGAGTTTAAACTTTTCTTCTGAATTCTTTTTAGAAGAAGGAGAGGAAGATTTCTTTGATAAACTTATAAAGAAGATATTTAAAGATAAAGCAAATGATATAATACTGTTATTTTCATTAGTGCTATCATTAATACTATCAATAGGTTTATTTATACTATTGCCAACTATGGTTGGAGGTATATTTTCTAAATTTGCAAGTAATGATTTATTGCTTAATTTAATCGAAGGTTTAATTAGAATAAGTATATTATTTGGATATATAATATTAATTTCAAAAAATAAAGATATTGAAAGAGTATTTCAATATCATGGAGCAGAGCATAAATCTATATATTGCTATGAAAATAACTTGGAACTTACAGTTGAAAATGCAAGGAAATTTGGAAGACTACATCCAAGATGTGGAACTAACTTTTTATTTATAGTTATGTTTATATCTATAATATTGTTTTCTTTCTTTGGTTGGCCAAATCCTATAATGAGAGTAGTTATGAGGATAATATGTATACCTATAGTGGCTGGAATATCTTATGAAATAATAAGATTTCTTGGGAAATATAATAATAAATTTACTAAGTTTGTCGCATATCCAGGTATGATGTTGCAAAATTTCACAACAAAAGAACCAGATGATGAACAATTAGAAGTAGCAATAGCTGCATTAAAAGCTGTAGTAGATGAAAAATAAAGGAGCAGATATGACAATAAGAGATGTAATTATTAAATACTCAGAAGCTCTAACTCAAATGAGTGATACTCCAAGGTTAGATGTAGAATTATTACTACAAAAATCTCTTGGAGATGTGGATCGAATTTATATACACGTGAATTTAAATAAAGAGTTAACGAAAGAGCAAGAAGAAATATTTTTAAAATTAATAAATGATAGATTAAGTGGAAGACCAGTAGCTTATATAATTGAAAATAGAGAATTTATGGGACTTGATTTTTATGTAAAAGAGGGTGTATTAATTCCTAGACCGGATACAGAACCATTAGTAGAAGAATTAATAGAACTTTGCAAAGATAAAAATAACGTCAATATATTAGATATAGGTACTGGTTCAGGTGCTATAACTATAAGTTTAGCTAAATATTTAGAAAATGCTAGCTTAACTTCATTTGATATATCAGATATTCCTTTAGAAGTAGGAAAGAAAAATGCTATAAATAATAATGTAGAGCATAAAATAAATTTTGTAAAATCAGATTTATTTAGCGCTATAAAAGATGAAAATGTTAAATTTGATGTTATAGTTTCTAATCCTCCTTACATAAGAAGAGACGATATGAAGACTTTACATACTCAAGTTAAAGATTATGAACCATATAATGCTTTAGAAGGTGGAGTTGATGGTCTTAATTTTTATAGAGATATAACAAAAGGGTCTCATGAATTTTTAAAGCAAAATGGAATACTAGCTTATGAGGTTGGACATGATCAAGCTGAAGATGTTTGTGAGATTATGAAGAATAATGGATATACTAAAATATACACAAAGAAGGATATACAAGGCATTGATAGAGTTGTTATAGGCTTTAAACTATGATATAATGAACAATTGATATGTTACAATTAAAGAGGTGAAAGTATGCTAAAAAAACTAGAAGTACTAGAAGATAAATATAAAGAGTTAAATGAAAAGATAAGTGATCCAGAAATAATAAACGATCAAAAGACTTGGCAAAAACTAATGAAAGAACATTCTGATTTAGAGCCAATCGTAATGAAGTACAAAGAGTATACAGATGTATTAAATGCTATAAAAGAATCAAAAGAAATATTACAAGAAGAATCAGATGAAGAATTAAGAGAATTAGCTAAAATGGAACTATCTGAAATGGAAGGCCAAGTAGAACCATTAGAAGCTGAACTTAAAATACTGCTATTACCTAAGGACCCTAACGATGATAAAAACGTTATAGTTGAGGTTAGAGGTGGAGCTGGTGGAGATGAAGCGGCTCTATTTGCAGGAGACTTATTTAGAATGTATTCTAGATATGCTGAAAGAAGAAGATGGAAGATAGAACTATTAAGTGCAAGTGATACTGGTGTGGGTGGATACAAAGAGGTATCTTTCTTAATAAAAGGTAAAGGTGCTTATTCAAGACTTAAATATGAATCTGGGGTTCATAGAGTTCAAAGAATACCTTCAACTGAATCAGGAGGAAGAATACATACATCAACTGCAACAGTTGCGGTGCTTCCAGAAGTTGAAGTAGTAGAAGTAAATATAAACCCAAATGATTTAAGAATAGACGTATTCCGTTCTTCAGGAAATGGTGGACAAAGTGTTAATACTACTGACTCTGCAGTAAGGGTAACACACATACCTACAGGAGAAGTTGTATCTTGCCAAGATGGTAAGTCACAATTAAAAAATAAGGAACAAGCTCTTAAGATACTAGTAGCTAGACTTAATGACAAAGCTATAGCTGAACAAAATAAAGATATAGCAGCAGAAAGAAAGAGTCAAGTTGGTACGGGAGATAGATCTGAAAGAATAAGAACTTACAACTTCCCTCAAGGAAGAGTAAGTGATCATAGAATAAACTTAACATTATACAAGTTAGATTCATTCCTAGATGGAGATATCGATGAAATGATAGATGCTTTAATAACTGTTGACCAAACAGAAAAAATGTTAGCAATATAAATCCCTATTAATTTAGGGATTTTTCTATAGTAATTTAAGGATTAAACTTAAACTTATTTATACATGATTGATATAAACCAAATGTATTTTTAAGTTATCTTATACCTTTAGCAAGTATATAATATTTATATATACTTGTAAGGAGGGGAAATATGATACTTAAAATAACTATAATAGGACTTTTAGCAGGAGTTATAGGAACTGGATTTGGAGGAGTTATATCTGCTATTTTTAAGAGGAATGTTGACAAGTATTTAGACTTTTTTATGGGACTATCTGGGGGAATAATGTTAGCGGTAGTTACATTTGATTTGATGAGTGAATCGATGGATCAAATGGGAGTACTTTATACTGTAATATTTACCTTTGTTGGGGTACTTTTAACTATGTATATAAAAACTAGGCTAGATGTATCAAAAGATATGAAGTCTGGATATCTTATATTTATAAGTATAATGCTTCATAACTTGCCAGAAGGTTTAGCTATAGGGTCTTCATTTATGTCTGCACAATCTTTAGGAGTGACTTTAGCTATAGTTATAGGCCTTCATAATATACCAGAAGGATTGGCAATGGCTTTGGGATTAGTAGGATCAAAAATGAAGATTTCAAAAATAATATTATTTACAGTAATAGCAGGAATACCTATGGGTATAGGAAGTTTTTTAGGTGCATACTTTGGAGGTATTTTTAGTTCTCTAATAGGTGTATTTCTTGCTACTGCAGCAGGGACAATGATGTATGTTGTACTAGAAGAGATATTTCCTAAATCAAGAAGTCTATATTGTATAATAGGTTTTTTAGTAGGAACAGTTATTGTAAATTGCATCTAAAACTAAAAATGAAGGTGGTACACAGAAGATGAAAACTATAATAAGCGAAATTGATATAAATAATATAGATTCAGAAAAATTAAAAAAGCAAGCTAAGTTATTAAAAGAAGGATACACAGTTATATTTCCAACAGAAACAGTGTATGGATTAGGCGCAAATGCATTAGATGAAAGTGCAGTTAAAAAGATATATGAAGCAAAAGGTAGACCTAGCGACAATCCACTTATAGTACATATATATGATAAGAATGAAGTTTATGATCTAGCTAAAAATATAAGTGAAAAAGCTGAAATTATAATGGATAAGTTTTGGCCAGGACCTATAACAATAATTTTAGATAAAAAGGATATAATTCCTAACACTACAAGTGGTGGGTTAGATACTGTAGCTATTAGAATGCCATCTCATAAAATAGCTAGAGAAATAATAAGAGAAGCAGGTGTACCTATAGCAGCACCTTCTGCAAATATATCAGGTAGACCATCTCCAACTAAAGCTAATCATGTTTATGAAGAAATGAATGGCAGAGTTAGTGGGATAGTATTAGGTGGAGACAGCAATTTTGGGCTAGAATCTACAGTATTAGATTTAACATCAGATATACCGATGATTTTAAGACCGGGTAGTATAACAAAAGAAGATTTGGAAAAAGTAATTAATGAAGTTGCTATAGACCCATCTTTATCTAAGAAAGAAGATAATAAAAAAGCTAAGGCACCTGGAATGAAATATACACATTATGCGCCAAATGCTGATGTATATATTGTATCTGGGAATGATAATAAAGTAATAGATAGAATTAATAACATGATAGATGAAAACTCTAAAAATAATATTAAAACGGGAGTAATGTGTCTAAGTAAGAATGAAAAGCAATATAATGGAGAAGTTATTGCTTTAGGTGACTCGTTAGAGGCAGTTGGTAGTAATCTATTTGATGTATTGAGAGAAATGGATAAAAGAAATGTGGATGTAATATATTCAGAAGCATTTCCAACTGAAGGTGTTGGACAGGCTATTATGAATAGATTGTTAAAATCAGCAGGATATAAAGTTATAGAAGCATAGAATAAAACATTTTCACAAATTTAGCTTATACTATTCCTAAAGTTACAAAAATAGTGTATAATATTGATAATTTGAGTATTTATATGATATACGAAAAATTTACTAAAATATAATTTGGAGGAAATATACATATGATCATAGGCTTAGGAAGTGACCACGGAGGATATAATTTAAAAACAGAAATAGTAAAATATTTAGAGGAAAAAGGAATTAAATGTGTAGATTTCGGACCAAATAATTCTTTAGAATCAGTTGATTATCCTATATATGGAGAAACAGTTGCTAATGCAGTTAAAAACGGCGAAGTAGATTATGGAATAGTATGTTGTGGAACAGGTATAGGTATATCTTTAGCAGCTAATAAGATTCCAGGAATAAGATGCGCAGTCGTATCAGATGTATTTTCTGCAAAAATGTCAAAAGCTCACAATAATGTTAATATGCTATCTCTAGGTGAAAGAGTTTTAGGTAGAGGTTTAGCTTTAGAAATAGTTGAAGCTTGGATAAATACAGAATTTGAAGGCGATAGACACTCTAGAAGAGTTGATATGATAAAAGAAATAGAAAAGAAGTACAGTAAGTAGGAGGAAAAGAATATGAATAAGGTAGTAGTAACAGACCATCCATTAATACAACATAAGTTAACATTTATGAGAGACAAAAACACTGGGTCTAAAGATTTCAGAGAACTTTTAACAGAGATAACAATGTTAATGGGATATGAAATAACAAGAGATTTACAATTAGAAGATGTAGAAATAGAAACTCCAGTAGTGAAGGCAACTTCTAAAGTTATAGCTGGGAAAAAATTAGGTATAGTGCCTATATTAAGAGCTGGACTTGGAATGGTAGATGGATTAGTTAGTTTAATACCGGCTGCTAAAGTTGGTCATGTAGGATTATACAGAGATCCAGAAACTTTACAACCAGTAGAATACTACTGTAAACTTCCGCAAGATATAGAAGAGAGAGAAATGATAGTAGTAGATCCAATGCTTGCAACAGGTGGATCAGCTGTAGCAGCTATCGATGTACTTAAGAAAAAAGGAGCTAATTCTATAAGATTAGTTAACTTAGTTGCAGCTCCAGAAGGAATAGCCGAAGTTCAAAAATATCATCCAGATGTAGATATATATGTAGCATCTATAGATGAAAAATTAAATGACCACGGATATATAGTGCCTGGATTAGGTGATGCAGGAGATAGATTATTCGGAACAAAATAATTAATAAAATATTGGGAATCTATATTATATATAGGTTCCTTTTGTTATATATTAAATAATTTTAATTAAATTTAATAAAAAATTAAAAAATAAAATTGTATACAGAATATAAAAAGCAAACTATAATTTTCCAAAAAAAGTTAATATATTTATGGATAATTACGTATATTAGGCGTATAATAAAGATAAAAATATGTATAAGTTAATATATAATATACAAAAATTATAAATTAGTTTATATATTAGCACGAATTTTATAAAAATTTATATGAAAAAAGTCAAAAAATAAAATAATGAAAAAAAATTACACGAAAAAAGTCAATAAAAATCAAATTTAATCAATTTGATAAAAAACATTTGAAAAACACATAAAAAGTGGTAAAATTATATTAGAGTTTTTTGGGTATGAAATATAATTTACTAAAAAATTAAGCATAAAAATTTTATAAAATAAATAATCTTATGATAGTGAGAGGTACTATTTATGAGTAAAAGAAATCCATATTTTGAAATAGCGACGATGCTTTCTTTATTAACTCAGGTTGGATTAATGATAATAATACCTATATTTGGATGTATGTTTATAGGTAAATTTATCGATTCCAAATTGAATACAAGTCCGATATTTTTATTAATATTTATATTATTAGGAATAGGTGGAGCATTCATGTCTGTTTATAAGACTTTAGCTGTCTATGCAAAAAGGAAGTGATATCATGGATATAAAGATGCGAAATGAGATAAAATACATAACAAAAGGAGTTATAGTATTTGACATTATTATAATAGCAATATTACTAATTACATCAAACTTTACTAAAGCTATGCTGTTAGGAATTGTATTTGGAACAATCATAGCAGTATTAAACTTTAGATTGTTAGCACTATCTATAGACAAAGCAGTAACTATGTCTGCTTCAAAAGCTCAAATACATATGTCAAGTCGATATGTAGTGAGAATGACTATAATAGGTATAGTTTTATTAGTTTCTGCGCAGGCCCCGTATTTGAATATATTAGGGGTGGCACTAGGGTTACTTAGCCCTAAATTTGTTATATTATCAAGAAGAATACTAATAGACAAGCTAAAAAGAAAGGAGGAATAAGTATGAGCCAAGCAAAATGGGTTTTATTTTTAGGAAACTTTAAAATAAGTGATACAGTAGTAACAAGTTGGATTATAATAGCTGCTTTAGCTTTAATATCTTTCTTAGTTACTAGAAACTTAAAGAAAGTTCCTACAAGTAAAGTTCAAATATTTTTAGAGTTTGCTATAGGTGGACTTGCTAAATTTGTAACTGATACGATGGGTGAAAAAACAATAAAAAGAATGCCGAATATCATACCGTACATAGGAAGTTTATTCTTATTCTTTGCATGTTCAAATCTAATAGGATTATTAGGATTTAGATCTCCTACTACAGACTTAGATACAACATTAGCATGGGCACTAATAACATTCTTTATGATTTACTTTGCAGGTGTTAAGTTTAATGGATTTGGATACTTTAAAGGCTTACTTGAGCCAGTACCATTTTTACTACCGCTTAACTTAATAGGAGAGTTGGCTAAGCCAATATCATTAAGTTTCCGTCCATTTGGTAACATATTAGGTGGATCGGTTATAATGAAGCTACTATATGATTTCTTAGCGTATTTATCAACACTTATACCAGGAGTATCGATACCAATCGGTCAGTTATTAATACCTGTACCACTACATTTATACTTCGATATATTTGCAGGATTACTACAATCGTTTATATTTATAATGTTAACGATGGTTTTCGTTGGAAATGCAGCAGTAGGAGATTAAAGAAAATAATTTAAAATAAAAATTAAAAAAATTTTAAGGAGGAAATTAATTATGGAAACAGCTATAGTATTAGCAGGTTCAGCTATAGGAGCAGGTCTTGCAGTTGTAACAGGTATAGGAGCAGGGATCGGACAAGGATTCGCAGCAGGAAAGGCAGCAGAAGCAGTTGGTAACCAACCAGAAGCTAAAGGAGATATAACTCAAACAATGTTACTTGGAGCTGCAGTTGCAGAATCTTCAGCAATATACGGATTAGTTATAGCAATAATCCTTCTATTCGCTAACCCACTTATGAAGTTTTTAGGTTAAGAATATTAGAATATTTTTATAATTAGGAGATGGATTTGCCATCTCCTAATTATAAATTGTGATTAGTAGAAAGGAGGATAACACATGGAATTAAAGCCGCTTATAGGCATATCATATGAATTAGCATTTCAACTTATAAATACTTTCTTAGTATTTATGCTTTTAAAGAAACTTTTATTTAAACCAGTACTAGGTATAATAGAAGCTAGAGAAAAAGATATACAAGAAAACTTAGCTCATGGAGAAAGAACTAAAAATGAAGGTATATCTTTAAAGAAGGAATACGAAGAAAAAATAAGTTCTGCTAAAAATGAAGGCCAAGAAATAATAAAGCAAGCTACTTTAAGAGCAGAGCAAAAAGAATCTGAAATAATATCTACTGCAAAACAAGAAGCTCAAAGCTTAAAAGAAAAAGCTAGCAAAGATGTAGCACAAGAAAGACAAAAAGTTATGAATGAAATCAAAGATGATATATCAGACATAGCATTATTAGCTGCATCTAAGGTTATAGAAAAAGACTTAGACAAATCTAAGCATGAAGAGTTAATAAATAACTTTATAAAAGAGGTAGGCGAAGCTAAATGATAAATGTAATCGCAGGAAGATACGCTGAAGCCCTATTTCAAGTAGGAGAAGAAACAAACTCAACTACTAAGTTATATGAAGAACTAAATGCAGTAGTAGATACACTAAAATCGAATCAAGATTTTTATGGTGTTTTAAAATCTCCTCTTGTAGGAAAGGGAGACAAAAAAGAATTATTAGAGAAAGTTTTTGAAGGACAAATAAGCTCTAGCTTAAACAATTTCTTAAAAATAATGGCAGATAAAGATAGAGTATCGGCTATAGAAGCTATACAGAAATCTTTTAAAGAATTATTAAATGAAAAGAATAATATCATAGAAGGTATTGCAATAACAGCAGTATCTATGAGCCAAGAAGAAATAAAGCAGCTTGAAGCTAAACTTTCAAGCAAATACAATAAAAATGTTACTTTAGAAAATAAAGTTGACGAGTCTACCATAGGAGGAGTTCTAGTTAGACTTGGAAACGAAGAGATAGATGGTACTGTTAAGGCTCGTTTAGCCAACATGAAAAATCAATTATCTCAAGTAATATCTTAGAATGGCGGTGAACCCATGAACTTAAGACCTGAAGAAATAAGTTCTATAATTAAAGAGCAAATAAAAAATTATGAGAATAAAGTTGAGTTAACTGATACAGGTAGTGTTTTAAAAGTTGGAGATGGTATAGCTAGTGTTTACGGATTAGAAAATGCTATGGCAGGAGAACTTTTAGAATTTCCAGGAGAAGTTTACGGAATGGCTCTTAACCTAGAAGAAGATATGGTTGGGGCTGTTATGCTTGGTAGTGACCAAGGAATAAAAGAAGGCGACATTGTTAAGAGAACTGGGAATGTAGTTTCAGTTCCAGTTGGTGACGCTTTAGTAGGAAGAGTTGTAAACGCATTAGGTCAACCTATAGATGGAAAAGGACCTATAAACACAGATAAATTTAGACCAGTTGAATCTGAAGCTACAGGAATAATAGCTAGAAAATCTGTTCATCAACCATTAGAAACAGGTATAAAAGCAATTGACGCAATGGTTCCAATTGGAAAGGGTCAAAGAGAGCTTGTAATAGGTGATAGACAAACTGGTAAAACATCTATATGTATAGATGCAATACTTAACCAAAAAGGTAAAGATGTTATATGTATATACGTTGCTATAGGACAAAAACGTTCTACAGTAGCTCAATTAGTTAATACATTAGAAAAAGGTGGAGCGATGGATTACACAATAGTTGTATCTGCTACTGCATCTGAATCTGCACCTTTACAATTCTTAGCACCATATGCAGGTGTTGCAATGGGTGAAGAATTCATGTTTAATGGAAAGCATGTTCTTATAGTATATGATGATTTAACTAAGCATGCCGTTGCATACAGAGAGATGTCATTATTACTTAAGAGACCACCAGGACGTGAAGCTTATCCTGGGGATGTATTCTACTTACATTCAAGATTACTAGAAAGAGCAGCTAAGTTATCAGATGACTTAGGTGGAGGTTCTATAACTGCATTACCTATAATAGAAACTCAAGGTGGAGACGTTTCTGCGTATATACCAACTAACGTTATATCTATAACAGATGGACAAATATACTTAACACCTGAATTATTCTACGCAGGTATAAGACCAGCAGTTGACCCTGGTATATCAGTATCAAGGGTTGGAGGATCAGCTCAAATAAAATCAATGAAAAAAGTTGCTGGACCATTAAAACTTCTTTACTCTCAATATAAAGAGCTTGCTGCATTCGCTCAGTTTGGATCTGACTTAGATGAAGATACAAAGAAGAGACTTGCACAAGGGGAAAGAATAGTTGAAGTATTAAAACAAGGTGAACATCAACCATTATCTGTTCAAAATCAAGTTATGATAATACATGCTGTAACTAATGATTTATTATCAGATATACCGGTTAATAATATACAAAGATTTGAAAAAGAATTATATCAATTTGTAGATACAAATTATCCAGAAATAGGAAAGAAAATTCTTGAAGCTGGAGATTTTGCTCAAGAATTAACTAACGCTATAAATGAATTTAAGAAAAAATTTGTTATAGAAGCGTAATCCTTTTTAAAAAAGGAGGTAACCCAATTGGCAGGAGCTGGAATGAAGGAAATTAAAACTCGTATTAAGAGTGTTGAGAGTACTAAGCAAATAACTAAGGCCATGGAACTAGTTTCATCTTCTAAGTTTAGAAAAGCTAAGGAGAGAGCTGAAAGTGTAAAGCCTTATTTTAATACTCTATACAACACTGTTCAGGATATAGCTGAAAATACGAGCAATAGTAAGAATGTATTTCTTAAAGAGAGAAAAGTAAATAAATCGTGTTTCATAGTAATAGCTGGTGACAGAGGACTAGCTGGAGGTTATAACTCTAATATTTTAAAAGCTGTAATTGCGCATGAACATTCTAATGGAGCAAAGGTAATTTCTATAGGTAAAAGATCTAAAGATTCATTCTCAAAAAGAGGATATGAATTAATGGACTCTATAGGTACTGTAGAAGAAGCTACTTATGAAGATGCTAATAGAGTAGCTCAAAGGGCAATGGATGCTTATAAAAATGGAGAAGTTGATGAGGTAAATCTTGTTTACACACAATTTATATCTGCATTAACACAAGAACCTAAAATAGTTAAGTTATTACCACTTACTATAGATAATAATGATAATGATAAAGAAGTTAAAAAGAGTAAATCTGCAGTTCAATATTTACCTTCAGCTGATTCAGTACTTGGATACATATTACCTAAGTACATTTCAGGAAGTGTATATGGAGCTATAGCAGAGTCTTATGCATCTGAACAAGCTGCAAGAAGAAATGCTATGGAATCAGCTACAGATAATGCTAACGAGATGATATCTAAATTAGAATTAGTTTACAATAGAGCTAGACAAGCAGCAGTTACTCAAGAAATATCTGAGATAGTTGCAGGGGCTTCTTCAGCTCAATAATTAAGGAGGTTAGGACATGGCAAATGTAGGTAAAATAGTTCAGGTCATAGGGCCGGTATTAGACGTTAAGTTTAATAGTGAAAAAAGCTTACCTAATCTATTAAATGCATTAGTGATAAAGCATGGAGATAAAGAAATAGTAGCAGAAGTTTCACAACACGTAGGTGATGACACTGTTAGATGTATATCAATGAGTTCAACGGATGGACTTGTTAGAGGTATGGATGCTGTTGATACTGGGGCTCCAATAAGTGTTCCAGTAGGAGATGCAACATTAGGAAGAATATTCAATGTATTAGGAGAACCAGTTGATGGTAAAGAAGCACCAAAAAGTGCTCCTCAATTACCTATACATAGACCAGCACCAAGCTTTGAAGAATTACAGCCAACTGCTGAGATATTAGAAACTGGTATAAAGGTAGTTGACTTATTAGCACCATACTTAAAAGGTGGTAAGATAGGTCTATTCGGTGGAGCCGGAGTTGGAAAAACAGTTCTTATACAAGAGCTTATAAATAACATAGCTTCTCAACATGGTGGTATATCAGTATTCGCAGGTGTTGGAGAAAGAACTAGAGAAGGTAATGACCTTTATGGTGAAATGAGTGAGTCTGGAGTTATAAACAAGACTGCACTAGTATTTGGACAAATGAATGAGCCACCTGGAGCAAGAATGAGAGTTGCATTAACAGGGCTTACAATGGCGGAATATTTCAGAGATAAAGAAAACCAAGACGTTTTATTATTCGTAGATAATATATTCCGTTTCACTCAAGCAGGATCTGAGGTTTCAGCTCTTCTTGGACGTACTCCATCAGCAGTTGGATACCAACCAACATTAGCTACAGAAATGGGTAGATTACAAGAGAGAATAACATCTACTAAGAGTGGATCTATAACATCAGTTCAGGCTGTATATGTACCTGCGGATGACTTAACTGACCCAGCGCCAGCTACAACATTCACTCACTTAGATGCTAAAACTGTTTTATCTAGACAAATAGCGTCACTAGGGATATTCCCAGCGGTTGACCCATTAGAATCTAGTTCAAGAGTTCTTGACCCACATATAGTTGGAAAAGAACATTATGAAGTAGCAAGAGGAGTTCAATCTATATTACAAAAATATAATGAGCTTCAAGATATAATAGCTATACTTGGTATGGACGAATTATCAGATGAAGATAAAATAACAGTTGCTCGTGCTAGAAAGATACAAAGATTCTTATCTCAACCTTTCCACGTTGCAGAACAATTTACAGGATTTGCTGGTAAATATGTACCATTAAAAGAAACTATAAGAAGTTTCAAAGAAATATTAGAAGGAAAGCATGATGCTTTACCAGAATCAGCATTCTTATTCGTAGGGAATATAGAAGAAGCTGTTGCTAAATCAAAGGAGAGTAGATAATAATGGCAAGCGAATTTGCACTTGAAATTGTTACTCCTGATAAGACCTTTTACAATGGAACAGCTGAGATGATAATAGTTAGAACTACTGAAGGAGATAGAGGTATACTTAAAAACCATAGACCTTTAGTAGCGGGATTATCAACTGGAACTCTACGTATTAAAAAAGACGGAAAATATAAAGAGGCTAAAATCTCTGGAGGATTCATGAATGTAGATAAGGAAAAGATAGTTATAGTAACTGAATCTGCTGATTGGATGTAAAAAAGATTTTATAATTTTATATATAAAAAGAGCTAGAATTTTTCTAGCTCTTTTTGTATATAAAATATTTTTAATTTAAAAAATAGAAGTCATTGAATAGAATCATCTAATAGTAATACAATAATAGTATAGGTAATTTTGGGAGGATATAATGAATATATTGGATATTGGTGTAGATATTATAGAAATTGAAAGAATAAGAAATATTTTGGAAAATAATCCTAGATTTTTGGATAAAATATTTACAAAGAATGAAATAGATTATTTTAAATCAAAAGGATTTAAAGCTGAAACTATAGCGGGAAACTTTGCAGCAAAAGAAGCGATTAGTAAATCTATAGGTACAGGTATAAGAAATTATAATTTTAATGATATTGAAGTTTTAAGAAATAATTTAGGCAAGCCAGTTGTTAAAACTTATAATAATCTAAGACAAATTTGCATAGATTATAATGTTTTAGAAATAAAAGTTTCAATATCTCACTGTAAAGAATATGCAGTAGCAAATGCAATGACTATAATTAAGGAGTGATAAAATGAAGAATAAAACAGCAAAAGATATAATGACTCAAGATGTAATAATTGCAAAAAAAGATGATAGTTTGGCAAGTGTAGCTAAGCTATTAATTCAAGAAAAGATAGGAGGGCTGCCTGTAGTAGATAACGATAGTAAGGTTGTAGGGATTATTTCTGAAACTGATATAATGAAAAAAGAGACTTACATAGAATCTCCTCACATAATAAACTTCATGCAAGGCCTAATATTTTTAGATGACTATAAAAAATTAGAAGAAGATATGAAAAAAGTAGCAGCATATAAAGTAGAAGACTTAATGTCTAAGGATATAGTTAAGGTACATGAAAATGATAAATTTGATGATATAGCTAACCTAATGATAAAAAAATCTATAAATAGAGTTCCAGTTATAGATGATGATAATAATTTAAAAGGAATAATATGTAGATATGATATAATTAAAGCAATGTATAATGAATAATATACAGTAGGAGGATTTTGAGTGAAAAAGTGGGCCGTGTTAATTATTATAACTGTCGGCATTTTAGGTATTGTCATAGGATGTCAAAAGAAAGAGTCCACAAAAGAAGAATTATATGAAGAATTTCAAAAGAAAATATTAACTATGTCTTCTTACAAGTGTACAGCAGATGTAGAAGTTATAGGAAATAAAAGTGCACATAATTATGTGTTTATTCATAATTATAATAAGCCAGATAATTACAAACTAGAAGTAGTTTCTCCGAAACATTTAAAAGGTAAAACTATAGAGTATAACAAGGATAAGATACTAGTAAAAAACCCAGAAATAAATGATACAGTAGAATTACCTAACGCAGGAACTAACGATCAGTATATGTTTATAGGTGATTTTATTAAAAACTATCTTCAAAATGAAGAAGTAACTATAAAATTATCTAAGGGAAGTTTAAACCTAGAAACTTTAATACCTGGAGATAATCAGTATTTTAGTAAACAAGTTTTATATATTAATTCAAAGACAAAATTACCTGAAAAAATGGAAATACTGGATGATAAAGATGATATTAGATTTACAGTAACATATAAGGACTTTGAGTATAAGAAATAAGGGGAAGAAAGATATGAAAAATACAATAACAGCTCCTACGTGGGCGGAGATAAATCTAGATAACATAAAATTTAATTTAAGTAATATAAAAAAAATATTAAAGGAAGATACTAAAATTTGTGCAGTAATAAAAGCTAATGCATACGGACATGGATCGGTTGAAATTGCAAAATTCTTAGAAAATGAAAATGTAGATTACTTTGCGGTAGCTAGATTGGAAGAAGCTATAGAATTAAGAGAAAATAACATAAAACTTCCTATACTATGTTTAGGATATATTCCAGAAAACTCTTTAGAAATGGCTATTAAAAATAATGTAACTCTTACTGTTTATTCTTTAGAAATGGCAGAAAAAATTAACAATATTTCTAGTAGTATAAAGCAAAAGGCCTTTGTTCATATTAAGATTGATACAGGTATGGCTAGATTAGGATTTATATGTAATGAATCTTCAGTAAATGAAATAGAAAAGATACATGATTTAGAGTTTATAGAACTGCAAGGTATGTATACTCATTTTGCTAAGGCAGATGAAGAAGATAAAGAATTTACTTATAAACAAGTAGAAAACTTTAAGTTTATGGTAGATAGTTTACTTTCTAAGGGTATAAATATACCTATAAAACATGTATCTAATAGTGCTGCAATTATGGATTGTTCAGACTTAAGATTTGATATGGTAAGATGTGGTATAGTGCTTTATGGACATTATCCATCTGATGAGGTTATTAAAGAAAGACTAGAATTAAAACCAGCTATGAAGCTAAAAACAACAATAGCTCATATTAAAGAAATTGAGTCAGGCACAGGTATAAGTTACGGGCTAAAGTATAAAAGCAGCAAAAAGGAAAGAATCGTAACTATACCTATTGGATACGCTGATGGGTTTACAAGAATGCAAGGAAATCCTAAGGTACTTATAAAAGGTAAGGTCTTTGATATTGTTGGTAGAATATGCATGGATCAATGCATGGTTAAAATAGATAAAGAAATAGACATAAAAATAGGAGATGAGGTTATAATATTTGGAGAAGATAATATGACCGTCGAAAGAATGGCTAAAGATTTAGGAACTATAAACTATGAAATTTTATGCATGGTATCAAGAAGAGTTAGCCGTATTTATATGGTAAAAGATGCAATTTTACAAGCGGGTAGTTATTTGATAAAATAAAATTGATAGTATACTCCGGGAGGCGATTTTGTGCGAAATAAAAGCAAGGAAAAAATAATATTTACTTTACCGGATTCTTTAATATCTGAAGTAGATTATATCGTCCAGATGGAAAATAGCAATAGAGAAGATTTTGCAAAAGCTGCTTTTCAATTCTATATAACTCAAAAGAAAAAAATAGACTTCAAGGAGCATATGATCAAGGGTTATAAAGAAATGGGTCAAATTAACCTATCATTAGCTGAATTAGGTATGACAAATGAAGTATCTTCTGATGATAATTCAGAAGGGAAGATCGCTCAAGGTGAGTACTAACTCGGATATAAAGCGAGGATATTTATATTATGCTGATTTAAGCCCAGTTGTTGGCTCAGAACAGGGGGGTGTTAGACCTGTTTTGATAATACAAAATGACATAGGAAATAAGTATAGCCCAACTGTTATAGTAGCAGCCATAACATCCCAAATTAATAAGGCTAAGTTGCCTACTCATATAGAAATAAGTGCTAACGAATATGGGCTTAATAAGGATTCTGTTATTCTCTTAGAACAAATAAGAACTATAGATAAAAAAAGGCTAAGAGAAAAGATTGGTTGTCTAGATAAGAACATGATGGTAAAAGTAGATAATAGCCTTCAAATAAGTTTAGGGCTATTTGTACTATAAAAATATTGATATTAATTTTAATATCAATATTTTTTTATTTTTAAAATTTATAATTTACGATATTTATGGAAAGATTATAAACTATATATTTAAAATATAGTTTCATAAATATAGGTAAATTTAAACTATATTTTAAATACAATTTTAGTAAAGAAAGATGTATTTATGTATACAGATATATATTAAAATATAAAAATGAGAAATTTCAAATTATGTTACATAAAATATCCAAATATAGCTAAAAAATACACATAATAGGCCTTTATTTAAAAATTATGAGTAAAAAACTATATAAAAGTGATATAATAATATGAGATTGGAAGAAATAATACATTACATAATGAGTAATTTTTACTTTACAAACACAGGGAGGTAATTACATGAGAGACCATAAAGGATTAAATGAGATTGCACGTGATATCAGAAAAGATATAGTCTCTATGATACATGAATCTAAGTCTGGGCATCCAGGAGGATCATTATCAGCTGTTGAGATATTAACAGCCCTTTACTTTGATGAAATGAATGTAGATGCTAATAATTGCAAAATGGAAGATAGAGATAGATTTGTTTTATCAAAAGGACATGCAGCACCAGTGTTATATTCAACTTTAGCTCAAAAGGGATTTTTTGATAGAAGCGAGTTAAATAAATTAAGGAAAACTGGAAGTATGTTACAAGGACATCCAGATATGAAAAATATCTCAGGTATTGATATGTCTACTGGTTCATTAGGACAAGGTTTTTCAGTAGCTTGCGGTATGGCTATGGCATCTAAATTAGATAATGCACCATGGAGAGTATACACTTTACTTGGTGATGGAGAAGTTCAAGAAGGAATAGTATGGGAAGCAGCAATGAGTGCAGCTCATTATAATCTTGATAATGTAGTAGCATTTTTAGATTATAACGGACTTCAAATAGATGGAGACGTATCAAAAGTAATGAATATCGGACCGATAGTAGATAAGTTTAAAGCTTTTGGATGGAATGTAATAGAAATAGATGGTCATGATTTTGATCAAATATTTGCAGCTCTTGATATGGCTAAAGAAACAGTAGGAAAACCAACTATGATAGTTGCCAAAACTGTAAAAGGTAAAGGAATATCGTTTATGGAAAATGAAGCTGGATGGCATGGAACTGCTCCAAGTGATAGTGATTTAGAAAGAGCATTAGAAGAATTAGGGGGTGCAGACAATGAGTAAGATAGCAACTAGAGAGGCATATGGAAAAGCATTAGTTAAGTTAGGTCAAATTAATGATAATGTAGTTGTATTAGATGCTGACTTATCAAAATCTACTAAAACAAATGATTTTTATAAAGCTTACCCTGAAAGATTCTTTAATATGGGAATTGCAGAACAAAACCTAATAGGAGCAGCATGTGGTTTTGCAGCAGCAGGAAAAATTCCTTTTGCAAGTAGTTTTGCTATGTTTGCTACAGGCAGAGCTTTTGAAATAATAAGAAATTCAGCAGCATATCCTAAATTAAATGTTAAAGTATGTGCAACGCATGCGGGTCTTACAGTAGGTGAAGATGGAGCATCTCACCAGAGTGTTGAAGATATAGCTATAATGAGAGCTGTACCAAACATGACTGTTTTAGTTCCTGCAGATGGTGTAGAGACTGAACAAATGATATTAGAAGCGGCTAAATTCAATGGACCTATGTATATTCGTCTTGGAAGAAGCGCAGTGCCTACATTATTTGATGAAAATTATAAATTTGAAATCGGAAAAGGTGCAATAGTTAGAGAAGGTAATGATGCTACAATAATAGCTTGTGGAATAATGGTAAATGAAGCAGTTATGGCTCATGAATCATTAAAATCAGAAGGTATAAATGCTAGAGTTATAAATATGTCTACTATAAAGCCTATAGATAAAGAAATAATAATAAATGCAGCAAAGGAAACAGGTGCTATAGTAACTGCTGAAGAACACAATATAATCGGTGGATTAGGATCAAGTGTAAGTGAAGTAGTAAGTGAAGAATGCCCAGTTGTTGTTAAAAAAGTAGGAGTTAACGACACATTCGGAGAGTCTGGAACGCCAACTGAATTATTAAAGAAATATGGATTAACATCTGATGATATAGCTAAGGCTGTTAAAGAAGCAATAGCTAAGAAATAAAAAATATAGCCAATTATGGCTATATTTTTTTATTTATCAAATCTATTCACTTTAAATAGATTCATATCTTTATTTACTTTGTTTTTGTATAAATCAGATAAAAACATACCACCTAATATAGCGAATAAAATACCATTTGCTCCATATCCTAAACAGTACCATAAATTATTATGATCAGGGTCTGGACCTATAAATCCTAAGTTATCGCTAGTAGATGCAAATGTACCACAATATTTATAATCTACTTCTATATTATTTATATTTGGAAACATTGATTTTAGTCGAGCTTCTAATATATCATATTTTTCATTTGCGGCTTTTTCATCAAATATACCAGGGATAAAACTAATATCTTCCCCGCCTATAATTAATCTATTATCATCAGTTGTGCGTAGATAATTATATGGATCGCAGTTATCTCTTATAAGAATTCTTCTATCCCATCCATCAAAGTTTTCGACTGGTTTTGTAGCAATATTAAAAGTTGTACTTTTAGTGGCGAAGTTTCTTTTTGTAAACTGTAAAGTATTATAACCTGTTGCAACAACGACTTTTTTGCATTTTACAGTGTATCCAAATTCAGTAATAACTTCTATTAATTCATTATTATATTTTATATCTATAACCTCTGTATTTTCAAAAGCCTTAAGTCCATTATTTTGAGCAACATTTAGTAACTGATGAGTAAATAGGACTGGGTCTAATTCTGAACCTCCATTTTTGGATATTATACCTGCCTTTAAATCAAAACTAAATGGAGAGTTAGTATCATCTATATACTCTACATCTAACTCGTTTTCTTTTCTTAAATCATACTCGTTTTTAATAGCGTTTATTTCATTATTTTTAGCTGTATATAATAGAGTATCTTTTTTCTTATATAGACAATGGTTTCCATTAATTTTAATAAAATCTTCTAGTTCTGACAAAGCCTTCAAGCCTAGTTTATAGGACTTTATAGCATTAGATAATGTTGTGTACTCTGTCAAATCACTTAGATTATCATCTAATTCATATTGTAAAAGTGATGTAGTAACGCTTGTACTTAAGTGGGCAAATCTACTTTTATCTAATACAACGCTAGAAATATTATTTTTAGACATATAATATCCAACAATTGCACCAGTAACACCACCTCCTATAACACAAACTTCCGTTTCTAAATCTTTGTCTAGATATTTAAACTGCTTTATATTTTTATTTATAGATGTGAAAATTGGTTTACCTTGAACATATTGCATTTTCATATATAGCCTCCTAAGTATTAATATGATTTATTTTTCCATAAACAGATAGAACTTATTCTTATAATTAATATTCTAAGTATATAAATAGATTCATATATTTAGATTAGATGGGAGGTGATATATTTGAATATAAAATTTAATATTAAGGGTGTAATATATGGGGTTTTAGTATTAATACTTATAATCGGAGGTTTCGTGTTTATACCTAATATGTTTATGGAGAAATCTAAGCCAGTAGATTACACAATATTACAAAGAGAAGCTATACCAGAAAAAATATTAGATGTAATGGATAAATATACAAATGAAGAAAGGGCATTAGCTGTAAAATTAGATAAAAAAATATATGTAATAGTAACCAGAGGTAATGATAGTAAACGCGGAATTCAAATAGACAAAATAGACCTTTTAAAAGAGGAAGAAAAATCTATAATGAGAGTAAAAGCTACATATAAAGATAAAGAGAAATCTTCTCCGTATGTAGTTGTAGAAACAAACTTAACTAATTTACCAGATAGGATAGAACTAAATACATCTAAAGCTGAACAATAAGATTATTTATAAATACATATAAGGAGCCTAATAATCATTTTGGTTATTAGGTTTTATTATTTAAAGAAAATTTAATAATAACTAATTATTTACCATAAAGTAGGGAAAAATAAAAATTAAAATACTACATAGAGGTGAATTAATGTTAAATATAGATAAATATAAAGTAGATATAGAAAATTTAAAATGCAAAAATGTATTAGACAAAATGGATTTTAATACAACTAAGGACATATCATCAATAAGAGAAATAATTGGACAAGATAGAGCTGTCAGTGCCATAGAATTTGGACTTAAAATGAAGCAAAATGGATATAACATATATGTAGCAGGTTCTAGCGGACTTGGAAGAACTAGCTATACTAATAAACTTATAAAAAAGCATGCAAAACAAAAAGAATTAAAAGATTGGGTATATGTTTATAACTTTAAAAACTCAAATGAGCCTACATCACTATCATTTAGAGCAGGAGAAGGTAAGTTATTTAAAAAAGATATAGAAGATATTATAGATAAACTTAAATCAGAGATACCTAAAATATTTAACTCTAAAGAGTATGAATATCATAATAGGTTATTAATGGGTGAGTTAGAAAATAATATACAAAAGATAATAGAAGATTTAAATGAATTTTCAAAGCCAAGGGGATTTAAATTTCAAGTTACAGACAGAGGCCTAATGAGTATTCCAATAAAAGAAGATGGAACACTAATGCAAGAAGACGAATTAGGAAATCTTACAACCGTAGAGATAAAAAGATTAAGAGAAGAAGGAATAAAGCTTAATCAAGATAGCAAAGAATATATAGATAAGATTAAAGCCTGTGAAGAAGACTATAAAAATAAAAATTTCGAGCTAGATAAAAATGTTGGAAAGAGTTTAGTGAATTTCTACGGACAGTATTTAATAGGAAAGTATGGAGATTACGAAAAAATTAAAAAATACATTACAGACTTATGTGATGATATAGTTAATAATATCTCTAAATTTAAAGTGGATAATGAAGAAAATCAACAAAACCCAATGGCATTATTAGGTATGATGTCTCCTAAAAATGAAGAAAAGTTATTTAGTAAATATAAGGTTAATTTATTTATAGATAATAGCGAATGTAATGAATGTAAAATAATAGTTGAAAATAACCCTACATACTACAATATGATAGGTTGTATTGAGTATAAAAATGAAATAGGAGCACTAACAACTAGCTTTATGGAAATAAAACCAGGAGCACTTCATAAAGCAAATGGAGGATATTTAATTATAAATGCAAAAGACTTATTATCTAATCCATTTTCTTGGGATTCTTTAAAAAGAAGCTTAAAGACTGAGAAAATAGCAATAGAATCTTTGAACAAGCAATATGGATATGTAGTTACATCTACATTAAAACCTGAACCTATAGACTTAGATGTAAAAGTTATACTTGTAGGAGATAGTTATTATTATAGTCTTCTTTATGCATATGAAGAAGATTTTAGAAATCTATTTAAGATAATGGCAGATTTTGATATAGAAATTGATAAAAATGAAGAAAACATATATAAAACAGTGCAATTAATAGCTAATAAATGCAATGAAGATGGTTTAAAGCATTTTGATAAATATGCAGTAGAAAGAATAATAGAATATAGTACTAGAGTAAGTGACAATAAAGATAAGCTTACAGCTAGATTTAATAAAATAGTAGATATAATATATGAATCATCAACTATAAGTGATGAAAGTAATGAATATGTAACTAGAGACGATGTTCAAAATGCTATAAATCAAAGGATCTATAGAAGTAATAAATATGAAGAAAAATTAAATGAAATGTTTGAAGATCAAACTTTATTAATTGATATAGAGGGAGAAAAAGTAGGTCAAATAAATGGACTTGCTGTAATGGGTACAGGAGAATACTCTTTTGGAAAGCCATCTAAAATAACTGCTTCTACATATAAGGGTAGACGTGGTGTTGTAAATATAGAAAGAGAAATAAAGCAAAGTGGAAGTATACATGATAAAGGTGTATTAATTTTAAGTGGATACTTGGGGTCTAGATATGGAAAAGAAAAACCATTATCAATAACTACATCTATTACGTTTGAACAAAATTACAGTGGAGTAGATGGGGATAGTGCATCAAGTACAGAATTATATGCGATAATTTCTAGTATAGCTGATATTCCAATTAAACAGCATATAGCAGTTACAGGTTCTGTAAGTCAAAAAGGAGAGATACAGCCAATAGGTGGAATAAATGAGAAAATAGAAGGATTCTTTGATGTATGTAAAATAAAAGGATTTACAGGAAATCAAGGAGTTATGATGCCTATACAAAATGTTAAAAACCTAGTTCTTAAAGATGAAGTAGTAGAAGCTGTTAAAGAAGGCAAGTTTAATATATATGCAATATCAAATATTGAAGAAGGTTTACAAATACTTACAGGAAAAGATATAGAAGAAATTGATAAAAAGGTTAACGATATATTAGAAAAATATAGAGAAAGTGATAAAGAAGATAGCGATAAAAAGGATAAAAAGTAATATAGCAAGCAAGTACTTAATGTAAAGATTAATAAAGCAAAAGCATTTAATTAAATTTACTTTATTAAATGTTTTTGCTTATATTTTTTATAATTATAATGAAGGTATTAATACTCTTGTTTCTGTAACTATGTAATCTAATTGAGCGTCATGAGGTTCTTTTGGAATTTCGTCAAAAATTTGAATATCAAAAGCTATTCCTATGGTTATGGCATCATCTCTTAAGTTTTCTAAGAATCTGTCATAAAATCCACCACCATATCCAAGTCTATAGCATTTTTCATCATAAGCAACAGCAGGAACTATTACTATATCAATGTCAGAGATATTTACTTTACAGGAAGATTCTTTCTTAGGCTCCCTTATACCATAAGTTCCAATTTGAATATCATTTCTCAAATCTTTAATTTGGCATGGTATAAGTTTTTTTTCATTAAGTATAGTTATTGGAGATGAAACTATCTTTTCTAGAGATAAAAGTTTATTGACTAATTCATCTGTCTGAACTTCATTATTGAAATCTAGATAAAGCATAATATTTTTGGCACTTTTTATGCAATCCATTGATAATAATTTCTCAACTATTATTGATGAGTGGCTAGATATAAAATCATGATTTTGATTTTTTCTAATAGTTATAACTTTATTTCTAAATTCTTTTTTCATAAAATCTACCCCTTTTACTATGGTATAATATGGATATGAATTTACACATCCATCTAATATGAATTTTAGTATAAGTAAATAACTTAAATCAATACAAATGCTAAATAGTAATAAAAAGAATAGCTAGTCATATAATATATAATAGATTAGGATAAAGGAGATGCAACGAACATGATATCAAAGAAAAAAGCTATTATATACGGTATAGTTCTCGTATTAGTTACAGCTTTATTTACATCAACTTTTCAAATTGCATTAGGTGATAAAGTTGTAATATCTAAAGGCATGTACGAAGGCTATAAAAAGTATAACAAGATGATTGGATTAGAAAGTATGATAAAGGAAGACTTTTATCAAAAGCCAACTGATAAAAAATTAGTAGATGGAGCAATAAAAGGATTATTCTCTGGTCTTGATGATCCATATTCTCAATATTATACAAAGGAAGAGTTTGAAAGATTAAAAGAACAAACAAGTGGATCTTATGTAGGTATAGGTATATATATAAGTCCTACATCTGAAGATGATTACATAACAGTAATAGCTCCGATAGAAGGCTCTCCAGCTGAAAAAAGTGGAGTACAATCTGGAGATAAAATAATAAAAGTAGATGGAAATCCTGTTTTTGCTAAAAACTCTGATGAGGCAGTAGGAATGATGAAAGGAAAAGCAGGTACTGAAGTTGAATTAACATTAAACAGAGATGGAAAAGAATTTAATGTTAAAGTTAAAAGAGAAGAAATAGTTTCAAAAAGTATAGAAAGTGAAATGTTAGAGGATAGCATTGGATATATAAAAATAGTATCATTTAGTGAAAATACATACAAAGACTTTAAAACTGCACTTAATAAATTGCAAGAAAAAGGAATAAACGGTTTAGTTTTAGATGTTAGAGATAATGGTGGTGGACTATTAGATATATGTCAAAAAATCGCAGATGAATTAATAGGTGAGGGAACTATTGTATATACTAAAGATAATAAAGGAAATACAGAATATTTAAAATCAGGTAAAGGAAAAGTAGATTTACCTATAGCTATATTAACTAATAAAGGAAGTGCATCAGCATCAGAAATACTTACAGGTGCCATTTTAGATAATAAAGCTGGGGTATCTGTAGGAACAACTACATTTGGAAAAGGATTAGTACAAAGTGTAAGAGAATTGAAAGATGGAACTGGATATAAGTTAACAACTGCACAATACTTTACTCCAAATGGAAACTATATAAATGGAAAAGGTATAAAACCAACAATTGAAGAAAAAAATGAAACAAAACAATTAGAGGTTGCTACTAAATGGATTAAAGATCAAATGAAGTAGCGAAAAATAAAAAAGTAAAATAATTTATAAAATTTAATTTAATGTTATAACTTATAAACGCATTTTAATCTATATTATTTTAAAAAATGAAAATTTTTATGAAAATTTTTATAATAAATAGAAGGTTATAGGTTTAAAGTATAGAATTAATAAGTATAGTTAATAATGTTAATTAGGATGTGATTTTATGAATAAAAATAGAGGAAAAGTTGTTAGTCTTCAAGAGTATAAAGAGAAGAAAAAACAATTACAAACAGATAGAGATGAACTTTTAAACTTAATAAAGAGAATAGTTACAATAAAATAAGGAGTATTAATACTCCTTATTTTATTGTAAAAATGTGTTTATAAGGTTATGACATCTTTAAATCATTCATATAATCTTGAAATTGAGAAAATTCGTTTTCGTCATTAACTTCAAGTTCAAGAGCTTGTGAGTTTTCATTATCAAAGTTTTTAAGGTATATCGTATGGTTACTATTTGTACAATCATGATAAATACATCTATATCCATCCTCATATAAACTTTTTAAATCATTAAAACTAGTCACAAAATCATCTCCTTATAATATTACATTAATTTATATATAGTTTTACACAAAATATAGATAGTATTCAAATTACTATAAATATCAACAATTTAACTATATAGATAGTTTATAGAAAAATATGAATAAATAAAAAAATAAATAAAATTTAAAAAAGTTTTTAAAAAAGTATTGACGATATAAATTTAAGATGGTATAGTTATACTTGTCCTTAAGAAAAGGGCAAACAAGTAAAAAAACAACAGAAAAAAGTTGACAAAGTTAAATGACTTTGGTAGACTAAGGAAGTTGAAAAAAATAAGCGCCAACATGGTTGCTTAAAATGAACTTTGAAAATTAAACAGTAGGTTAATTTATAGAATTTGAAACAACCAAACAAAGCCAGATATATAACAGTATCTGAGCCCAAGTCAAAACTTATATTTAAGAGTTTGATCCTGGCTCAGGATGAACGCTGGCGGCGTGCCTAACACATGCAAGTCGAGCGATTTCCTTCGGGAAAGAGCGGCG
>NZ_JAFFPK010000041.1 GCF_017590215.1 Clostridium sp. CCUG 7971 | reverse complement strand
CAAATACTGCTATATCTAATAATAAATAGATTCAATATAAAATAGAGATATGCTTTAATTAAAGCATATCTCTATTTTTGTATATTTTCCCAATTTCGATCTCTATCTAAAAGTAATATTTTATCTATATCATCAATTGGCCAATTTATATTTAAAGTTGGATCATTATAAGCAATTCCATTTTCAAATTGTGGAAGATAATATTGTGTATAGTTGCAAGTTACTAAAGCATAATCAGATAAAACTAAAAAACCATGTGCAAATCCTTTTGGTACATAAAGTTGTCTTTTATTTTCAGACGATAATGTAACACCTTCCCATTGTAAATAGGTATGTGAATCTTTTCTTAAATCAACCGCTACATCAAAGACTTCTCCCTCTACTACTCTTACTAATTTATTTTGAGCATGCTTTTCTTGAAATCTCAGGCCTCTTAGCACTCCCTTTTTAAACTTAACTTCATTAAATTGAACAAACTTCAAATCTATATCTAAGTTAAATGATTTAAAGTCTCTTTCATTATAGGTTTCCATAATATATCCCATTTCATCCCTAAATACATAAGGCTCTATTATATATAAGTCTTTTATTTTTGTTTCTATAAAATTAAATTTTCCCATAACTACCTCCTTAGTTGTAAATTTTTTACACTTTAAATATTTGACTATTAAATAATTTATGTAAGTAGTTATATTTTTAGAATAATTTAATTTAATATATCTTAAAGTAGGTCTTCAAAAAGTAAAAATAGAACCTATTCAAATAGATTCTATTTTTTTATTAAATTTTACAGGTTTAAATGCCAAATTTGGTACTTTTCTAATCACATTTTTTATTGTGTTCTTTTTCTTTACTTTCTTTAATAATTGTTTTGCTTGCCCACTACCATTTCTAACTGCTTTTGATAGCCAATATAAAGATTTTTCTATATCATTTAAATTGTAGTATATAAACCCAAGATTATATTGAGCATCTACATTATTTTTAGATGCAGATTTTTCTAGGTAGTCTATAGCTTTATAATAGTCTTTTTCTACACCTTGGCCATAGTAGTACATAACCCCTATATTACACTTAGATTCTGAATTTCCTTTTTCACAAGATTTTTCAAACCAATAAAAAGCCTTATTATAATTCTGCTCTACCACATACCCATGGTAATACATAAGAGCTAAGTTATATTGTGCTTTTGAATGTCCTTGTTCTGAAGCATTTTTAAAGCAATATAAAGCTTTATCGTAGTCTTTTTTTGCTTTTATTCCATCTCTAAATATTTTTCCTAAGCTATATAATACATTGTATATTTTATATTTTTCATTTAGTTCATATTTTAAATCCGTATCATATACTTTTTGTATAAAATCAAAAGATTTTTCATAATCTTGAAATATCTCATCGTCTCCAAAGTAATATCTCATACCTAATTCAAATAAATCATTTGTATTACTTTTAAAAAATTCATCTATATTTAAGTTTTTAACTGTATTTTTCATAAAATCATCCCATCATTTATAATATTTATTTTTATAGTTACTTAACTATATAATATCAAATTTATATTACATTCCACCCCTTAGTTATATTACAATTTTGAAATATTTTAAATATTTTTATTAAA